>NZ_JBHZPF010000061.1:0-25649 GCF_042787975.1 Peribacillus sp. YIM B13482 | reverse complement strand
TCTGAAGAAAATCTCGCCATAAAAAACTGCACCTCCAATTGTTAGTTGTGTCTAACAATTGGGGTGCAGTTCAACGTACAGGAATCGACTTTTTTAGTTTGAAATTTCGCTTAGCGTAAAAAATAACACTATTTATTTTGAAAAGATTTCTTTTGCGTTTTCCATGGCCATTTTATTTCCTAGTGCTGAATAGTCAAGCCATGGCTGATCCGGAACTACGTATACATGTTTTCCTTTAACTGCTTTCAACCCTTTCCAAATGGGTGTATCTTCCAACTGTTTAAAAGCAGTCTGAGACTCATCGTCACTGTTGACAATGACAAATATAGCATCTGCATTGAAATCTGGAAGAACTTCTTGAGATATGACTTCGTAAGGTAGATTTTTATCAATCTTTTCAACACCATTGGCAGGTTTAAAACCTAAATCCTGAAATAAGATAGGTCCCATTGGCTTTTCAGTACTAAATACTCGTAACTCCTTTGCAGTAACACGGATTGCCATTACTTTACTGCCTTCACCAAGTTTATTTTCAATTAAATTTTTGACTTCTTTCGTTTGTTTTTCATAATCTGATATGAACTTTTCTGCTTGCTGTTGACGGTCGACAAGTTTAGCAACGGACTTTAAATGATCTCTCCATGTTCCTTCATCAAGATTAAATACATGAGTCGGTGCGATTTTTTCATATTTTGATACATCTTGTCCTGAAAATTCTTTATCAAGATAAATTACAGAAGGGCTTAGTTCTATCAACGCTTCCATATCTGGATCTTTTACAGGTCCAAGCTTTTGCGTATCTTTTAATCGATCCTTCACATGCGGCAGAAAATCTTTTAATTCTCCACCAATTACAGAACCAACTGGAGTTATATCTAATGCAAGTAAATCATTTGTTAGGTGGATGGAAAGTGAAGCGATTCTAGGTTCTTCACTCTCTGGTTTATTTTTTTGTGCTGATTTACTATCATTTGAAGATGTCTGTCCGCAAGCCGACAAAATAAGAATTAACATAATGCTAAATAAAATAGTAATTTTCTTGTTCATTTTTTCTCCTAATTGAAAAGTTATTTTGTTTTTGTGAGCAAGTAAAGAAAATAGGGAGCTCCTATAGCAGCGACTACTATACCAGCTGGAATAGCATTTGGATGAAATATGGATCGGCCGATGGTATCCGCAAGCACCAAAATAATGAGTCCTATAAGTCCTGCAACAGGAAGGAAATGCTGGTACATCGGGCCAACAAGCCGACGGGCAAGATGCGGGGCAACTAGACCAATAAATCCAATACCGCCGGCCATTGCTACACTCGCACATGACAAACCAACAGCAGTTACCAGCATCAGCAAACGTTGTTTTTGAACAGAAACACCAAGTCCAGCCGCTAGGTCATCACCTAGTGATAAGGCATTTAATGTGTTAGATTTGAAGTAAGCATAAGGTGCTAAAATAAGGATCCAGGGAAAAAGGGCAATAACATGGATCCAATCTCTTCCCCATACATTACCAACTAACCATCTTGAAGCAAATGAGTAGGTTTCTTCATCAAGACGAAGAGACAGAAAAAGTGTAATAGCACTAAAACCAGCAGAAATCGCAATTCCAATGAGAATAAGGCGAATGGGCAGTATGCCTTTGTAACGATCATAGGCAAGTAAAACAATTAGAAAAGCAGTTAAGACTCCGCCTAAAAAGGTAAATAGCGGTATAAGGATTGATGCTTTTTCATCCAATGAATGAAAATATGTTACAAAGATAATGAGACCAAAGGACGCACCTGCATGTAAGCCTAAAATTCCTGGGTCTGCCAAAGGATTACGCGATAAACCTTGTAGGATTGCACCTGAAATTCCTAATCCAACTCCAGCCAACATGGTAATCAAGATTCGTGGCATACGGTAATCAAATAGCACAGTAGTACTTTTAAAATCACCGTTGCCAAAAAGCGTTTGGATTACTTTTAAAGGTGAAATTCGCAGTGTACCTGTATTCAAGCTTATTAATACTGCAACTATACTAATAAAAATAAATACCATAGTAACTATATATGCCCTCTTGTTGTCTGCATTCATATGATATTTCACCTATAAGTCCCTCCCTACTTTACGAGCAATATAGAGAAAAAAAGGAACACCGACAAGGGCAACCATTATACCAATAGCCAGCTCTCTAGGCGGGTTCAACGTTCTGGCACCCAGATCAGCCAGTATTAACAGAATCGAACCCAATAATGCTGACATTGGAATAATGAGCTGATAATATCCTCCAACCAATTTTCGTGAAATATGTGGGATTACAAGTCCAACAAAACCTATTGAACCAACGGCCGAAACAGAAACTCCTGCCAGAATAACGGCAACTATCATTCCTAGTATTCTAATACGATTCGTATTCACACCAAGATTGGTGGAAATATCATTGCCCATTGAAATGAGTGATACAGATCGACCTAATGAAATTGCCCAAATAATTGCGATAAGAATAATAGGAGCAAGCACTTTCAAATGACTCCACTTTATCCCTGCTACACCCCCCGCATACCAAAATGCTAAATCCTGACTCAAATCATAATAAATGGCCACTCCTGAACTAAGTGAATGTAGGAGCGCTGCTATCACTGCACCTGAGATTGTTAGCCTTATAGGTGTTAATCCTCCCGGCACAGATGAGCCTATTATATAAATGAATAATGTACTCAACACAGCTCCTATAAATGAAAAAACCATCAAGACAGCATATGGTATATTTGGAAAGAAAGCGAAACTAAGGGCTACCACAAACATTGACCCTGCGTTAATACCAAGTATTCCTGAGTCAGCTAAGGGGTTGTGGGTGACTCCTTGCATCAAAGCACCTGCAACTGCAAAAGCTGCTCCGACTAATGCAGCGCCAATCACCCGTGGAAGCCGTAGTTCGTGGATAATCTGTTGCTGTGTCAGTGTGGGATTATAATCAAAAATCGCTGACCACACCGTATTGATGCTAACCTCTTTTGCTCCAAATGTTACAGCCAAAAATAGGCACAGCACTAATCCAATAATCACCAGAATGAATAAACACAATAGCAGAAAACCATTTGAACGCTTTTTGAGTCCCTTTAGAGAGGGATTATGTAACATTTTTTAATTCATCCTTTACTGTTCATTAATGGAATTGATAATCATTATCATGATGATTATATCTTTACTCTTTGCTGAAATCAATCTATTTTTTTAACACGTTAATTTGTTAAAATATTGAATTGTTTGTATATGTTCACATAGGCTCCAGTAGGCAGGAAAATCGTTCGTAAAAGTATACTTTTACGTTTTTTTAATTATGATTGTTACGAATCTCCTTATTGTTCCAAGCATATAGTTTATGGAATTTATGATAATTAATATATAAGGGGTGAATGGATTGAACAAGGTAGGAAAAGATGATTTTGTTTCTGGGTTTGTTCCACATCATAATCATGGGTCCGTTGATTATACATCTGTAGAGGACGGCCATGTCCATCAATGTCTGGATGTAACATCCCCGCCAATTCCATCACAAGAGGGAGAACATATTCACTATACAGAAGGATATGTGGTATTTGAGGATGGGCATAACCATTATTATAAGGCATATTCGGGACCAGCCATTCCTGTTGGCAATGGAATGCACGTTCATTATTATGATTTTTACACAACTGAAGATGATGGGCATAAACATCGAGTTAGAGGGGTCGATCAACCTGCTCCAGGGAATAAATAACGGTACATGATATACAAAAAGAAAACCACAGGGGGATAATTCTAGTAGAGTTTTATCCGATTCAAAGTGCATTTATTCACCGTGGTTTTTCAAATAACCAGTGATAAATTATTTATCGAAGTATAGAAGTAAAATTAATCCAATATTAAAAGCTCCATTTCTCAGTGTCACAAACGAGAAATGGGGCTTTTTTCACTTGCCTAAACCCCTTATTTCGCCCCCTCCCTTTTAATCGAGAGGGGCTCTTTTTTAAAAATTTCACAAAATGCAAAAAATGAATCATTTAAAAGGTAAAGTGTAATAAATATTATTCAAACTAAATGGTTTTTCTCACTCCGAGTTGTTTCGCAGCTTTTTAAGCCAAGAATCTCATATATCGTAAAAAGTCTGATCATTCTTTAACGTTTTCAAAACATGCTTAGTCAGCATTGACGGATCATCCGTGTTTTTCCAAACTGCAGATATGGAACTGGATAATTCAGAGTTATCGATGTTCAATGCTTTAACTTTGCTTTTTCCCAACAAACTCACCATATCTTTCGGCATGAGAGCAACGCCTAAGTTATTGGCTATAAGGTTGGCGATCGTTAATAATTCAGATCCTTTACATAATTCTTTAGGTGAAAATCCAGCAGTCAGACAAGCCTTTTCCAAAAGGAATTGAAGGGAGTGTGCTTGGACGGCATCATAATGGATAAAAGATTCGTCTCTTGCTTCGTATAAGTGTATCGCATCCTTTTGGGCTAGTGGATGATCAATGGAAACGACTAATTGTAAAGGGAACCTTTTGAATTCAATCATGCTTAATCCTTCATTTGCGATGATGTTATTGTGTATGGGCGTTCGGATGAAACCGATGTGATAATTTTGTTGGTTTACGAGCTTCACTGCTCTTGAGGATGTTGTTTCATGCAGGTAAAAATCTGTTTCCGGGTATTCCCCCACTATCTTTTTCAATAACTTCGGGATATATATGCTCGCTGCAGAGGGGACAGTAGCAATCTTCATTTTGGGCTTGGGGATGGTTTTATTTTCAACTATGTAATTCACTGTTTTCTCAATATCTTCAAAGGAAGGGGCAAGTTTTTTATAGATGTACTCTCCTTCTTCCGTCAATGTAATTTTTCTTGTCGTTCGATTTAATAGTTTAAGGCCTAATTGTTTTTCGAGGGATAAAATCTGTTGGCTAAGTCCTGGCTGCGATATATGCAGGGTTTTGGAAGCCTCACTGAAACTAAGATGGTTAGAAACCTCTATGAAATAGCGGAGGGATAGGAAATTCAAACAATCACCCACTTCAGTTAGATTGGAAAATACACACAAAAAATAGCTGGTAAAAGGAAGGGCGGACCTCAAATATACCCTCTCAAATAATATTTGTATATAACGATTAAAGGCTAGAAATATGTTAAAAGTTTCTAGTTTTATAATAAAGACTTATAAGTTTATAACAATAATATATTTCTAAAACGGAAGAGTCAATATTATCCTTAAATTAAGGGTGAAAATGTAATAAAGAGGAAAATGAACCCATTAAATAACAGAATTTTCAGTATTTAAGCAGGTGTTTTTACACATTTATGCTTGTTTATTTGATTTAAATAAAACTTTTTTAATCGACAGTAGGACTTTTGGTTTTTGTGTCTGATTTTGCAAAAAAAAGGAAAAGCAAGGTGGTCGGTAGAATAATAATAGTATCATCTTTTGTAGATGATGAAAAAAATGATGGGGGGTTGTATGAAAAGGTTAATAAGTACTTTTTATTGGTTATGAGTCTAACAGTGACCGGTATTATCACGGCCTTCAGTAAGGAAAAGGACTATATTCACGAAAAATAATGGCCAATATGCACCTATGCCTATACTGAGGATTGCTAAAAAGATATCGTACCAGGCAACTTGAAATTTTCCCTTTTGACGCTTCTTCCGGTTTGAAGGAAAACTAAAAAAAATCAAGGATAGTGCAAACCGGCGCTTTGGATTTGTGGTTCGTTTAATGGCCATTCTGCTAGTTTTAGAGGCAACTAGAGGTACAGTAGGCAGCAGGCTTCCTATTATGGTCATGGCTATATTATTTGTTTTCTATGGCTTGGACAGTGCCAGGCTTCGATTATCACCCGGATGTAAGGGTTAGTTTTAGAGTCATGCTGGAAATTCGTGGGGGGTGATTTTTTGAATTGAATCATCATTAAGAGAACTTATCCAACAGCCAAAAGGAATGTGAATACTGTTTCAATTTAGAGATCAACCAGCATATTCCAGACTTGCAATCGAGGATCATCCGTATATCCACTTGCCGTATGGTGAAATCCCAATTTTGTTTTTGAAAGGAGACTAATTCATGAAATTTTTAAAAAGTTTTATTTTAGTTACTTTCAGTTTCTTTTGTATGATCACACCAGCTTTTGCAAGTGTCCCCGGAGTGGATAAGTCAATGGGAAGGGGTGCAACAAAAGGAATCGTATCAGTTTCTCATCCGTTAGCAGCTGAAGCGGGTATAAAGATACTAAAACAAGGTGGAAATGCGGTCGATGCAGCAGCTGCCATTCAATTATCGTTAAATGTAGTTGAGCCAATGATGTCTGGAATCGGCGGCGGTGGTTTTATGATGATCTATAATAAAAAGGAAAATAAAATAACGATGATCGATAGTCGCGAAATGGCACCACAAAATGTTACGCCTGAACTTTTTTTAGATTCAAAGGGAAAACCTATTCCTTTTAGTAAACGGCACATATCTGGGAAAGCGGTTGCAGTTCCCGGAACACTTTTGGGGGTAGAAACTGCTCTTGAGAAATATGGAACATTGAAATTATCACAAGTTATCGACCAGTCCATTTTACAAGCTGAAAAAGGGGTAAAAGTCAATTGGGCGACAGCTCAATATATCGATGAAAATGTAAAAAAACTTGAAAATAACCAAGCGGCTGCAAAAGTTTTTGTACCAAATGGAAAACCATTGGTAGAGGGAGATACCCTCGTTCAGCCAGATCTGGCAAAGACTCTTAAGTTAATAAAAGAACAAGGTTCTAACGTTTTTTATAAAGGTGAAATCGGAGAAGCACTTACCAAAGAAGTTCAAAAACGTGAAGGAACGATGACAAAAGAGGATTTGGAAAACTATGTGGTGAAAGAGAGAGAACCAATTAGATCGGAATATAGGGGCTTTGAATTGGTGGGTGCAGCTTCACCAAGTTCAGGCAGTTTGACGATCCAACAAATCCTAAAGCTCATGGAAGGATACGATGTACAAAAGATGGGGGCTAACTCCCCTGAGTATCTTCATTATCTAACGGAAGCCATGCATCTCGCATATGCCGATCGAGCCGCCTATATGGCAGATGAAGATTTTTATGATGTACCTACTAAAGGACTATTGGATGAAGATTATATAAAAGAAAGAAGAAAACTCATTAATCCAAATAGATCAACAGTTGATGTCAAAGCAGGCGATCCATGGAAGTATGAGGGCAAAGAACCGACTTCAATGAAGAACGTTAAGGAAGAGCAGACCCCGATCGGACAAACGACTCACTTTTCTGTAATGGATAAGTGGGGAAATATGGTTGCTTATACGACTACAATCGAGCAAGTATTCGGATCGGGTATCATGGTACCTGATTATGGATTCATGCTTAATAATGAAATGACGGATTTTGATGCCACACCGGGGGGCGTTAACCAGGTGGAACCAAGAAAAAGACCAAGAAGCAGTATGTCCCCGACCTTCGTATTAAAAGATGGCAATCCCTTCATGGCCATTGGTTCACCAGGCGGAGCGACGATAATAGCATCGGTATCTGAAACGATTATGAATGTGCTTGATCATCATATGCTAATTCAAGATGCCATACTAGCTCCACGTATTTATTCTGCTGGTTATCCTACAGTTAGATGGGAACCGGGAATTGAACAAAATACAAGGCTGGAGTTAATGGCAAAAGGCCATGTTTATGAAGAAAAACCCCAACATATCGGTAATGTGCAAGCTGTTATTTTTGATTATGAAACAGGGAAAATGTATGGAGGAGCCGACAATACGAGAGAAGGAACTGTTCAAGGAGTGTATGATGTTTCCTATAAAGCTAAAAAGCCAAAAGAAATAAAAGAAGAAAAGAAAGGACCGTTTACCTTAAAGGTGAATGGAGCCGTTTATCCTTATACAGCTGAACAAATGAAACTGATAGATGAAAAACCCTATATCCAATCAGACAAATTGCTACTTGGATTGGGTGTAATTGGAGCAGGTGACTTAGAAACATATGAACCAGATAAAAAATCGTATTTACCGGTGTTAAAAGTAGCGAAATCGTTAGGATATAAAACAAAATGGAACGAAACAGACAAAGAGGCACTATTGGAAAAAGATCCAGCGGATTTTGAAGATCCCGACGATGATGGTAGCGTGACGAATTGATTTCATCCTGACTAATATAACCAGTCCAGACAGGATTCCTTTAAAAAGATGTAAAGAAGGAAATTGGGAAGTGAAACGGTCCAGACTAATGATATTCCCCTTGTGCATTGTGCAGAAAGGGGAATATTTTTTTTGTGCATTTTTTCAGTGAAGATTTGCTTTTTTAGTTAGTCGATTCTATCACTCTCATTAAAAAAGCGATGTATCTCCTCAACTAATTTACATACCGCAGGTGACAGATATCGATCTTTCAAGTAGGCCAGGTATACAGTCCTTTCCAAAAAATTAGATTCTATTGCACGGATTGCAGTATCGGTTGTTGTAACGGATTTTACATAGCTTTCCGGTAAAATTGTAACACCAAGTCCTTCTTCCACCAAACTGCAAGCTGTTTCAAGTCTTTCTATTTCGTAAATAATATTGGGAAGTGCCTTTTCATGCTTGAATGCTATTAAGATATCATCTCTTGTTTGAAATCCAGTTGTACTGATGATCAATTCTTTCTTTGCAAGGTCTTGGAAAGTGATAGACTCTTTTTCGTTTAATTCGTCATCTTTATGGACCAAAAGCACGAATTTTTCATTGTATAGGGGTGCAGATATGATTTTCTCATGGTTAATTGGCTGGTTCGTGATGGTGAAATGAACATTAAACCGATTTAACGATTCGATAACCTTTTCTTCCCCCAATATTTCCCTGACTTTGAAATGAATATTAGGATAATTGATTTTAAAATTCCTGATTATCTTCGGGAACCAGATTTTGAATGATTCAATGGAACCTATAGATATTGTTCCACTTCCAACATGCTTCATCTCCTCAAGTTCCACTTGAAAATTATTGAATCTTCTTAACAAATCCACAGATCTCGTATAAAAAATCCCCCCTGCTTCCGTAAGCTCAAGTCCCCTTGTATTACGTTCCAAAAGCTGAAAACTAACTTCTTTTTCTAATTTCATTATGGCATTACTTAAGGAAGGTTGAGATATATGCAGTATTTTAGCAGCTTTAGAGTAATTCTTTTCCTGGACAACGGTAGTGAAATAACGTAGTTGGCGAAGATCCATATATTCTCCTTTCTATAGTTTAAAACTATAGATATATTAAAATTTTGTATTGGTAATTATATATTATCTCAATTATAATTTTTAAAAAAGATATTTCAGAATTTTTTTAATAAAGGAGAAATTATGTATAATAAACCGATTTTAGATTATTGGAATGGAAGGGTTGATTCCCATTCTGAAATGGACAGCTTCAGGTACCACCAAAGAGTGCGTTTGTCACCGATTTCGGAATTAAACACCTCTCCCAAAGCATCCAGAACCTTTGGAATGATTGGCTTCAAATGTGATGAAGGCGTCAAAAGAAATAAAGGCAGGATTGGTGCTGCTGAGGGTCCTGATCATATAAGGCAGTCCTTGGCGAAATTACCATGTCATTTATCCTCCCAAACCGAGCTGGTGGATGCTGGAAATGTAATCTGTGAAGGTTCAGAGATGGAGGATGCCCAAGCTCAACTGGGATCAGCTGTTGCCCAGATATTGGAGAGTAAAGCGATTCCTATCATACTTGGCGGAGGACATGAAACCCTTTATGGTCATTATCTTGGGATAAGGAAATACGTTGGACCAAAGGCTAGATTGGGGATTATTAATATTGATGCTCACTTTGATATGAGGCCTTATGAAAAAGAAAGTTCATCAGGAACGATGTTTAAACAGATTTTGGACGAAGATCAAAGTTGTGGATATTTATGTGTCGGAATTCAGAAACAGGGAAATACGAAGGCCCTGTTTAAAACTGCTGAGGGGAGTAAGGTCGACTACATATTGGAAGAAGATTTGTCATTGAACGAAATGAATGAAACCAAGCAGCGGATAAATGAATTCGTTAAAAAAAATGACTTCATCATTCTTACATTATGTACTGACGTTATTGATTCAGCCTACGCACCAGGGGTAAGTGCACCCTCTCCATTTGGACTGAATCCGAAATTGGTCCGTGCGATTATTAGGCATGTCGTATCAAACGAAAAGATCCTCTCCTTTGATATCGCGGAAGTGAATCCTTCGTTGGACGAAAATAATAAAACCGTTACATTGGCAGCACATTTAATAAATGAGGTATTGCTGCATTTTAAATAGTAAATTATACATCTGGGGGCAGACATACGATGAATCTGGAATTAAATCAAATCACAACTTTATTTCTCGCCGTATCACTGTTTTTGGCGGGTGGACTGTTAATAGGAAGAACCCCATCCTTAAAAGGTTTTGCATACCGGCTCCAGTAGTGGGAGGATTATTGTTCGCGATACTTGTGACAATCTTCAGACAGGCTGGATTGATCAATTTAACATTGGATACTACTTTACAAAGCCTTTTCATGCTTACTTTCTTTACAACTGTAGGGTTAGGGGCAAGCTTTAAACTTGTTAAGCTAGGTGGGAAACTGCTCGTCATTTACTGGCTGGCTTGTGGCGCCCTGGCTCTTTTTCAGAGTATGATAGGAGTTTCACTTGCAACCGTACTTGATTTAGAGCCTTTATTAGGAGTAGTAATGGGCCCCATCTCGATGGAAGGAGGCCATGGGGCAGCTACTGCATTTGGCGGGACAATTGAAGATCTTGGGGTTAGTTCCGCTTTATCCATTGGACTTGCAGCAGCAACCTTTGGCTTGGTTGCAGGCGGGTTAGCTGGTGGTCCATCCGTTAAATATTTAATCACTAAGTATAAATTACAGCCATCCGAAGCAGATATTAATGATGAAGTGGCAGCAGCCGTGGAAGCGAACGGAGATTCATCCAAAGGGATCAACGCCCAAAACTTCATGATCCAGATTCTGATCATAACATTCTGTATGGCAGCAGGTTCTTACTTAGGAGAGCTTTTCTCGAGTTCAACCGGTTTTGTTTTGCCAAGCTATGTAGGAGCAATGTTTGTAGCGGTTATCGTTAGAAATATTCTTGATGGTTTTAAAAGAGAAGCTGTGGATATGAAAAGCATCGATCTAATCGGAGACGTAACATTGGGAATTTTTCTAACTATGGCCTTAATGAGCATAAAACTATGGGAAGTGGCCGATTTGGCATTGCCGATGCTTCTAATTGTTTTCGTCCAGGTATTTTTCATAGTACTTCTTGGTACATTGGTATTATTCAGATTACTAGGTAAGAATTATGATGCAGCTGTCATGGTTGGTGGCTTTATCGGACATGGATTAGGGGCAACACCCAACGCAATGGCAAATATGTCCGCCATTACAGGTCAATTTGGTCCTTCGAGAAGGGCATTTCTTATCGTACCGATCGTAGGGGCATTCCTCATCGACCTTTTTGCTATCCCTATTATCATTACCAGTATAAATTTGTTGAAGTGAAAAACCTTCTGACCAGACTGTCTTTGATTTTATTCATGGACAGTCTTTTTTATCTATATGTTATTTTGAATGCAAATGGAAGATTACAAGCTTCCTTTACTATGAAATGAGGGTCTCGGATTGCTTCGGGTGATTAATCTTAAGGGTAATCAAGTTTAATGGAGCCACTGTACAGGCTCCTCATTAGTGGATTAACCACGACTCTGCTAAAGGTCAATAATGATACTTGTAGGTTTTTGGTTTATAATAACAACCATCTAGCCTTATGAGGGGGAATCCTATGAATGAATATAATGTAACGGTCAGGAATGGCAGTACATTAATTTTGTCGGAAATCATTAAAGCTGAAGATGAAAGAGAGGTCCTTGGAACACTTTTGATTTCCAGTGAATTATTCAATCAACCATTTACCGACATCAGGATTTTAGAACGCTAATTTGTACCTGCCCGTTCCATTTGTTACACTGTAATAAATCTTAAAACGGTAGGCGATATTATGTGCGGACGTTTCACCCTTTTCACTGACATTGAAGAAATAAAAGACCGGTTCGATATTCAAGGATCATTTGATGAAGAATACCAATTCAGTTACAATATTGCACCTTCCCACTCCGTGCTATCCGTCATTAATGACGGGGCTAGGAATCGACTTGGATATCTTCGGTGGGGACTCATTCCTTTTTGGGCAAAAGATGAAAAAGTGGGCTACAAAATGATCAATGCCAGAGCGGAATCCATTGCTGAGAAGGCAAGCTTCAAGAATGCGTATAAGAAGAAACGATGCTTGATAATCGCTGATTCCTTTTATGAGTGGAAGAAGGAACCCGAGCGAAAAATACCCATGCGAATAAAGCTTAAGAATCATGCTCCATTTGGTATGGCCGGTCTCTGGGAATCCTGGAAATCTCCAGAGGGCATCAACATTTATTCGTGCTCAGTTATAACGACCGTTCCTAATGAGCTAATGACCAGCATTCATGATCGTATGCCTGTCATCCTAAAACCTGAAGATGAAAAAGATTGGTTGAATCCATCCATTAATGATCCTGCATATCTGCAGCAGTATTTAAAATCATTCGATCCTGAACAGATGGAAGCATTTGAGGTTTCGACTGATGTGAACTCAACTAAAAATAATTCACCTAACCTGATACAACAAATTTGCTGAGAGGTCCTTTCTTTAGACCTCTTTTTATTTTTAGTTCCTCCCTGATAAAAGACAGGGGTTGGATCATAGTTTAACAAGTAAATCATTATTGAAAAAAACTTATTTACTGCACCTGTAAAAGGCCCTTTATTATATTAAGGTCCACATGTGAAATACTTTAAAACTAAACCTTGCGAAAATACATAAAATGCTGTACTCTTATATTTGCTTTTCAATATGGCTTTCGATGTCACTTTCACAAACTCAGTTGGTTTCGGCGAGTTTCCAGTCTGGTACTTTTCTGGTAGATATCGTAATATTTGATAAATTATATAATTTAGATCTTCTTATCAAGAGAGACGGAGGGACTGGCCCGAAGATGTCTCGGCAGCAGACTTAATAGGAGTGCTGTGCCAAATCCAGCAGGCTAATTTTTGCCTGAAAGATAAGGGGGGCGTTTTTTTATAAATTAAAAGACCTCTTCTTGTTGTTTAAAGGAAGAGGTCTTTTTTTATGCCGACAGTTTTAAGCTGTTGATTCCATTAGTGGGCATATCAGGTTATTATTAGCGTTATTTGCAAAAACTGTTAAAAGAATAAGGGCTGTGACACATGTCATGGGAAAAATAAAAAGAGGTGTTCATCATGAGTGCAAACAATAAAGGGAATCCTTGGGCATTGATCCCATTTGTCGTTTTTTTAATTTTATTTATAGGTTCCGGAATCATCACTAAAGATTTTTATTCATTTCCGGTGATTGTAGCGATTTCTATTGCATCGGCAGCTGCATTGGCAATGAATCGGAAAGAGACTTTCAATCAAAAGGTTGAAATCTTCTGTAAAGGTGCCGGGGACTCCAATATTATGTTAATGGTTATCATTTTCCTTTTGGCAGGCGCTTTTGCCAAAGTTGCAAATGGCATGGGGGCAGTTGAATCAACAGTGAATCTTGCCTTAGCTGTTTTTCCGCAAAATCTATTAATGGTAGGGATTTTCATTATTGCTTGTTTTATTTCTTTATCTATGGGGACAAGCATGGGAACGATTGTTGCCCTAGCACCTATTGGGGTTGGAATTAGTGAGCAAACAGATATTTCGCTTGCCCTTTCAATGGCGGCCGTTATTGGTGGTGCGATGTTTGGTGATAATCTATCCTTCATTTCGGATACGACAATCGCTGCAGTTCGAACACAGGGAACGAAAATGAAGGATAAGTTTAAAGTGAATTTTTTCATCGTTTTACCTGCGGCCATCATCACATGTGCCATCCTAGGAATTTTAACGATGGGTGAACAAGCCGACATTTCCCAACATGCTTATAATTGGGTGAAGATCCTTCCATATCTTTGTGTATTGATCACTGCATTGGCAGGAGTCAATGTGTTCCTGGTCCTTTCCATCGGAATTGTATTTGCCGGAATTATCGGCTTGGCTGATGGAAGTTATCAACCGTTGGGTGTCATTCAAAAGGTTGGGGAAGGAATGGCGGAAATGTATGAAATCTCCTTCCTTGCCATTTTAATTGCAGGTATGGTAGCTGTAATCAAACATAATGGTGGCATCGATTATTTACTCCACCTTGTGACCAGAAATAGCAAATCAAAAAAAGGAGCGGAATTCAGCATTGCCGGGCTTGTTGGTTTGACGAACCTTTCAACGGCAAATAACACGATTTCGATTATCATTGCCGGGCCACTTGCCAAAAATATTGCCGAGAAGTATGGGATTGATCCACGTAAATCGGCGAGCTTGCTTGACGTTTTTGCCTGTTGCATCCAAGGGTTGATTCCATATGGGGCACAGCTCCTTGTTGCAGCAGGGGTAGCAAAGATTTCCCCTATAAGCATCTTGCCATATTCTTATTACCCAATACTTATTGGAATTTGTGGAATTATTGCCATCTTGATTGGTTTTCCACGGTTTCAGCCGGGAAATGATGAAGCGAAGAAACGTACTTCTTAAAATGAGAATAATTTTGAAACAACACCCTGAATCATTGATTCAGGGTGTTGTTATGCATTACCATAAAATTGCCGTTTGGCAACGATATGCGACCAAAAATATTTTGGTATGAAAAAAGATATTTATGAATAAGGTTATTAGTTTAAACTAATAAAAATAAGCCTGAACCATTTATTCTGGTTCAGGCTTATTTTCTTTTGTAACGAAAATTTCTTTATAAGACCGATAATTTCTTGTTTCAAGAGAGTTTTTTGCATAGGTGTTATTTAGCTAAACAGGAGCTTTGTTTAATGACGAACTGGAAAGAGTGATATGTTTGAATAAAAAACTTTTCACTTTATCTTTAATAGATTTGCCTTTACTTTCCCCTCTTTACGGTCAGTTGTTGAGGCTTTTTTCTAGTTGATAATGAAAATAAGAGCAGGTGAATTGGACAAATTAAGACCTGATTTACAAAACCTTAACATTGGATTAATGTGGGGTTTATATTGATAAATTATGATAGAACCGTAATAAACAGTAATAAACCTTAAAAATTCCACATTAAGATTGGCTTTTTATTGAGAGCAGGTATAAAAGCTAGAAAGAGAATTTAATAGATAGGATGAGAAAAGGGGCTATATAGCATGAGTTTCATTGCGATAGATTTAGACGGAACATTATTAAACGACCAGAATGAAATTAGTGATGAAAATATAAAGGCGATTCAATATGCCCAAGAAAGAGGCTTTGAAGTAGTTATTTCAACAGGACGGGCTTATTTTGACGTTCAAACAATTTGTGAAAAAGCCGGGATTTCCCCATTTGTAATCGGGACAAATGGCGCAACTATTCATTCCAAAAGCGGAAAGTGCATTTCTTCTATTACGATAACTAAAGATTGTGTCGAATCTATTCTCCAATGGTTAGATGAACGGAATTATTATTTCGAAGTGTTTACTGATAAAGCCATTTATACTCTTAAAAAGGGAAGAGAACATTTCCATAATGAGATTAAAAGTTTGAAAAGCGCCGATTTGAATACAGATATGAAAGAATTAGTTGAAGTAGCGGAAAGGCAATTTGACCAGTTTGGATATGTTTTAGTTGAAAACTATCATGATATCTTAAAACAGGAGGAAGAATTCTATAACATATTAGCATGTTCTTTTGATAAAAAGAAATTAGAGGGAGCATGGAACCAATTCAAACAGTTTGATGAGTTGATGGTTGTTTCATCTGCTGATCACAACATTGAAATTACTAGTAAAAGAGCTTCAAAAGGAATGGCCCTTGAAAAATTGGCTTTTTTGATGAATGGCTCCTTAGATCAGGCTATGGCAATCGGGGACAGCAACAATGATTTATCCATGTTCCAGAAAGTTGGATACAGCGTAGCGATGGGAAATGCGAAAGATGTCATAAAAGCTGTTTGTACAACGACAACCATGAAAAATGATGAGAATGGGGTAGCTTATGCGATTTATCGATATATGGAGAACTTCGTGGTTCAAAAATAAGTGTCAATGCCGAAGGAGCAAGCGATAAAATGGCATGGATATATATCACATAATGGCAGGACTTTTGGAAATCGTCTGTTTATGAGGGGGGATTGTTTATGGCAGTAGCAAAAAAGCAGGTCAAAAAATGGTTTACCTTATGTATCTTAATTTTGGGAGGAGGAACAATATTTAAATTGTCATCCTTAAAAGATGCTTTTTACGTTCCGATGCAAAAATATTTTCACCTTTCACATACCCAAATAGGTTTAGCATTATCTGTATATGCTATTATACAAATGTTTGGTTATGTAGTCTCCATTTATATCACTGATAGATTTTCTAAAAGGAAGCTAATTCCGATTGGATTGATTGGTGTAGGTGCAACTGGGATTTATTTATCTACTATACCAAGTTATTATGGAATTTTAGCTTCTTGGGGAGTAATGGCTTTATTTACAGAGATTACTTTTTGGCCAGTATTGATAAAAACCGTTAAATTGCTTGGAGACTCCGACGAACAAGGCAGGATGTTTGGATTTCTTGAGGCTGGTCGTGGTGTTGTAGATACAATCGTTGCATTCTCTGCTCTAGGTATATTTATTTGGTTAGGATCTGAGTCATTAGGTTTCAGAGCCGCAATTTTATTCTTTGCCTTGATTACAATTATTGTTGGTATTATTAGTTATTTCTTTATAGAGGACGATATCATTGAAACGTTTGATAAGGGTGGAGAAGAAATTAGTAAAAATAAAGTAGCTTTGAAAGGTGCGATTCAAGCTATTAAAACTCCCATACTGTGGTTTTCCTCATTTACAATATTTTGCGTTTATACGGTTTACGCAGGCTTAACTTACTTTATTCCGTTCTTGCAAGAAATTTATGGAATGCCGGTAGCATTATTAGGTGTATATGGGATTATAAACCAATACGGATTAAAAATGATAGGCGGTCCCATCGGTGGATTCTTAGTTGATAAAAAATTTAAATCAGCGACAAAATACCTTAGATTTACATTTCTCTTATCCATTATTACAATGATAATTTTTATTATGCTTCCACATGACAAAATGAATATTTATATAGGAATAATTGCGACACTTGGCTTCGGATCGATTGTATTTACTCAACGGGCTGTGTTTTTTGCCCCATTAGATGAAATTGATATTCCAAAAGAAATAAGTGGTGCTGCCGTATCATTAGCTTGTTTAGTTGGTTATGCTCCTTCAATTTTCGCCTTTGCCATGTATGGTAATATTCTGGATCACAATCCTGGAATTACTGGATATAGATATGTATTTATGATTATGATTGCATTTGCAGCTATAGGTTTTATTATAAGTAACTATTCAGTTAAAATTTTAAAAAAGAAAAAACAAACTAACTGATATTTGGAAGATAATTAAATGAATGCTTAATTTTTTATCGATATATAAATTGGCTTAAATTTGGGTAACAAATGAAAATTGGATTAGAAACAGAAAGCTTTCACTTGCAGTTTATTATCGGTTGAATGAATATTTTCGATTTTATCAGAAAAAACAGCTAATCATTTAAGATGTAAAAACCGTATTTCCATCAAAACTGATTGATCCTTTAACAACATCTATAGAAGTGAGGATCTTTTAGAACAAATGTTATTGGCCCAAGATAATGAAATTAAAGAATCTGTACAAACGGTCAAAAAGTTACGAGAAAAACATTGTAGATAAAAAGGAGATTTTTATTATGAAAGAAGCAGTTTTAACAAATAATGCGCCACAACCTATTGGACCATATTCCCAAGCGGTATTATCAAAAGGGATTCTCTATATTTCGGGGCAACTCCCTTTAAATCCTAATACTAATAAATTAGCTATAGGCATTGAAGACCAAGCAAGACAATGTTTAGAAAATTTAAAGCACATTTTAATAGAAAAAGGTCTAGAAATGAATTCAGTTTTGAAAACAACTATATTTGTGACTGATTTATCAGATTTTCAAACTGTAAATGAAATTTATGCGGAATATTTTTCGAAGCCTTTTCCAGCTAGGAGTACCATTCAGGTAGCAGAATTACCTATGAGTGCAATGATTGAAATTGAATTGATGGCCGAGGTAAAAAGGTGACCAATTATTCTTTTTTGGAGAGAATGTGTTCCGTCGTTTAGTTGCTGGTTCTTCCCTTATTTAAGAGAACTTTCGTAAGCAAAGTCGTTAAGCAGAAATTAATTCAAATAAAAATAGAAGTCGAACAAAATTTAGTTTAATTTCTTCTCTGCACAATAAATTAACATAAAGGTGGGTAAAACATGAAAATTGGATTAGAGACAGAAAGCTTTCACTTGCAGTTTATTACAGGTCGAATGGATATTTTCGGTTTTATCAGAAAAACAGCCGAATTGGGATTAGATGGAGTCATGATCAATATTGTTCCATGGCCAGGGTTACCAGGAATTGGTACATTAGATTCGTTTGAACCGGAATACTTAGACAATGTGAAAAAAGAAATTCAAAAGTATGGATTTTTCGCTGAAATCGATACAAATGGAACCAATCCGAAACATCTAACCGAGGTCATTGAGGCCGCGCATAGAATTGGAGCGGATGTCATTCGTACGTATACCTGCATGGGAGAATATGATCCAGACAGATTGAGAAGAGCTCCTGAAGATATTAAACAAATTGTACCATTATTAAAGAAATATAGAATCAAGCTTGCTGTTGAAAATCACGAGGAAGAGTTAACGGATGAAGTGATTCAAATCATTAAGGAAGTCAACAGCCCTTGGGTTGGTGCTCATTGTGATTTCGGGAATGCAATGATGGCATGGGAGGACCCGGTTGAAGCTGTAAGAAAATTAGCACCACATGCCTTTACAACTCATTTTAAGGATCATATTATCGTCCATGATGGCGAAGATTACAGGGTATGTGGCGTACCTGCTGGGACTGGTAATATCGATTTGGAAGAATGTTTTAAAATATTGATTGAGAATTCAATGTTGACTAGAATCAACGTTGAAATGTGCTTCCCGTATGCCATCCATTTTAAGAGAGAGCCTGGTACAGGCGGAGTCTTTGCAGTAGGCGAAGGAGCATTTAAGGTGGAACAACCTCCTTATGATTTAAATGTAATTAAACCATTGGATTACTATTATCCGCCAACAGAACTTCTAGAACAAATGATTGAGGATCAAGAAAAAGGTGCAGAGCAATCGGTTAGATATGCACTTGCATTAAGGGATAAATACTGCCGCTAAATAAAAAACAGGGAGAGGTTCTTTCGGGAATAATCTCCCTGTTTTTTATTTTGCAGAAGGGTGCTTGAGTTTAACAATAGGGTTGTTACACAACACTTTCTTATGGAACCTAAAGGGGCTGGTTAGTTCAAGAGTGAGTTTTGATCTTTGTTCAACAATTGGGCCAGATTGTGGAAGATCATTTTAAAAGAAAATTCGATATTTGTCTGTGAGATTTTGAAGAATTGTACTAAGCTAAAGGACAGAATAGTTGAAGAAAATCAAGTTTATATATATTTTGTCCATCAACGTTCCATTGTAATGTAATCCTTTTTTCTATCTTTTTATAAGATTTAAATAGAAATATTACATCAATTGGGTTCTAACTCCCCCAAAAGTAGCAAGATGAGCGAATAAAAAAACAGTACCACCGCTATAAAAGTGGTGGTACTGCTATATTGAGTGACAAGTGTTTTATTAATTAGAACGTACTTGCTACTTTAACAGCTTTTTCAAGCCCTGCAGCAATAATTTCTTCTGCTTTATCAGGGAATTGATTGTGACCCTCAATCACTACTTTCTCTGTATTTTTTACACCGAAGAAGCTCATCATACTTGCTACATATTTAACAGCCATTTCTACTTCAGCTTTTGGTCCTTCAGAATATACACCGCCACTTGCGTTTAATAATGCAATTTTCTTATCTCCAATCAGACCTACTGGACCTTCTGGTGTATATTTAAATGTTTTGCCTGCGCGGTTTAAATAATCAATATATGTGTGTAGTACAGCCGGAATTGTTAAGTTCCATAATGGGAATCCAAACACAACTTTATCAGCTGCAAGGAATTGTTCTAAATATTTATCAGCAACAGTTACTGCTTTTGTTTCTTCTGCTGTTAAACCCAGTCCTCTACTAGCTTTAAATGTACCGTTAATCATATCTACTCCTACATATGGCAATTCTTCCTTGTATAAATCAAGCTCTACCACTGTATCATTTGGATGTGATTCTTTATAGCTAGCTAAAAAAGCCTCATATAATTTCACACTCACCGCTTGGTTTGCGGGGCGATTGTTTGCTTTTACAAATAAAACTGTTGTCATTCTCTTTTCCTCCTATTGGTCACTCTTTTGTTGTTATATATTTATTCACTAAAAAGGGAATCCTATTGTCTTTACAATATCTTTTTAAAAGAATACTCCATGTCTCCGCCTAGAGCTTCAGCTGTATCACCAGTTTCTCTGAAGTCATGTGTATGAATCTTTTCAAACGGACCAAAGTTTACTTGCTTATAAAATTCATAACAAGGGAATCCGTCATGTGCACCTTGAATATCGATAGTACCATCTTTTTTTACATGTACAGTTAATAGATAATCAACGGGAGGTGCATATACATTTAATGGGTTGCTAGCACTAGCAATCATTTGAAATTTGACGTCATCTGACCTCCATACAACATCAGTGCACAAAATGCCTTCCGTTCTAGCTTTTCCTGTTTTTTTATTAACGGAACCATCAGGAGTTGTGATTCTTTCTGTTGTTATGCCCGTATTCGCATATGTGAAAATTTCTTTTTTGTAAAAATCTACAACTACTTCTTGTTCCACTCTAGAACGCATAGCGTTTACCGCATAAGGTGTAAATTCACGTGCATCACCTTCAAATTGAATAATGTTTCCTGTTTGAGTATCCTTCTTAGGTTCAGTCCAAGACATTGGAATAAATACACTTGCTCTAACTTTAACGATATTAGTCATGAGGCACACCTCTGTAATTCTTGATTTATTTTGGGTAATAATAATATTGACCCATTGAGCAAAACAGGCCGCAATTTCTTCCGTATAAGTTATTGCTTTTCCTTTAATAGTTGCTGCTTGTAAACTTCTACTTAGTATTTATATCTAGATTGTCGTTTTAAAACTGTATTCCATTTCCCCAGCTAGTGCTGCCGGAGTGTCACCAGTTTTTCTGAAATCATGTGTATATATTAATTCAAATGGACCGAAATTTGTTTGTTTATAAAATTCATAGCAGGGGAACCCATCATGTGCACCTTCAATCTGTGCAGCACCACTCTTGTTAACATGTATAGTTAATAAATAATCAGCCGCAGGTGCTGCTGCATTTAAAGGATTACTTGCACTTGCCCTCATTTCAAAAGAAACTTCATCAGTGCCCCACAAAACATTAGTACATACAATATTTTCTGTACTTGTTTTTCCTTTTTTATAATCAATAGAACCATTTGGATTTGTAACTTTTACAGTTACGATACAAGCATTTACATATGTGAAAATTTCTTTTTTATAAAAATCAATAATCACTTCTTGCTCTAATCTTGACCGCATAGTGTTTACAGCGTTTGGTGTAAATTCACGTGCATCACCAGTGTATTCGAATATCTTTTCTGTTGCAGGATCTTTAATAGGTTCCAACCAAGCATATGGTGCAAATACACTTCCTCTAATTTTAACGATAGCCATGAGAACCCTCCATAATGTATTAATTTTTTTATAATCGAATTATAGTCAATTTGATTGACTACATTGCGTATAGTACAATGGATTTTAAACAAAGTCAATCTAATTGACTTTATTTAAGGAGGTTTTATGTATGAATCATGAAATATTTAGTGAGTTGGATCTTACATCACTTTTATCATTATCCTTTAGTACATCAATTACTGAATTACATGACAGATTGAGTGAATTGGGATTTGGAGATATTAGACCTGCACATGGTTTTATGTTTAAATGTATCACTCCCAATGGTGCAACAGGTATAGAACTAGCCGAATATTTAGGAATTACAAAGCAAGCTGTGAGTAAAATGGTGGATTATCTTGAGAAAAGTGGCTATGTAATGCGCAAAGCTCATCCCACTGATAAGAGAGGGAAAATTATTGTTTTGACTGAACGAGGTTGGTTAGTTGTGAAAGCAAAAGAGAAGATACTAACTGAAATTGAGCAACGTTGGATTGAAAAGATAGGTGCTGAACGCCTGCAAATGCTCAAAGAAGATTTAACAAAATTAGTTTATGAAGAAAATGAAGATAAACTATCATCGAGGTTAAAACCTGTCTGGTAATTATAGAGTTTATAAAGGGAACTTATAATCGTGCTTAAATTCGTACTAACAGTACACATTCCTGTAATGATTTAAATTAGCAGCAAGGTTTGTGGAGAATTGTACGGGAGCGTTAGTTGAAGAGAAACAAGCTAACATTTGTGTTTCTATTTTCGTTGTTCCATTAAAGGGCGCAATTCTTGAAGAAGGTTCGCTTTTCTTATAGAACTAACCAGCCACTAGTTTGTCAACATTTTTCAATAAACACTTAAAATGTTTCATGTTATACTAAATTTGCGTATGCCAAATAACCTTCCAAGGTTCTGTGTTTGGAAAGTTTTGGACTGTTTAGTTATACTTTAAAGCTAGGCTAGATCTTGGAAAGTCGATTTACTTTTTAAAAGTGCATAAATCCAATGTAAGAATTTATTGGTACATGCTATCACAGCTACTTTACAGGGCTTTCCTTCCTCACGTTTCTTATCATAAAATTCTCGTAATCGCCTGTTACGAGGAATGATTTCATCTGTCGTTTTCTTTTTGCGACAATCACGAATGGCACATTTTACAGTTATATACAAGGCGTGTCGCAGCCTACTAGAACCTCTTTTGGTAATCCGATTTAAAGTACCTTTGAATGTACCAGATTCAAAGACACCTGGATCGATTCCGGCAAATGCAACCAAGAAAATTATAAAGAAAGTGGGAAAACGATTGAAGCGATTAGAACAGGTGGCTACATACTATATTGAAGAGTTTAGTCAATATTCGCTAGCGGTAATCCGTTCAAAACAAGGAGTTACTCCCACTTTCGAAGGTAAAATAGTTATTTCGAAAGTAATACCTTTACTAAACCTTAAAGAACAAAACAAAGAAATTTATTTTAAAAATATCAATCAAATGCGTTTAATTACTGCGCCTACTTTTTCTTTTATACTTCAAGAAATCAAGTTAAATTTTAATTCAATAAATCATTTGAAGTTGAATTAGTTGAGCAAAACCCTACTGTTATATATGTATTGCAGTGGGTAAAAATTCACCTTTTTATTCTTTGTTAAAGACTAATATAAGTTAGCGATGATAAAAGAATTGATGTAATAATAATGGCAATAAGTGGACGTATTGCTTTGGTACGTAGTTCTTTCAAGCTAATATTCAATCCTAATCCGGTCATTGACATTGTTAACATAAATGATGTGAAGTCTGCAATATCAGACATCACTTTTTGTGATACCAATACCTTATTACCAATGATATAGCTTCCCACAAAACTCATAACAATAAAGCCAATTAAAAACCATGGAAACTCGAATCTTGCCTCCCCTTCTATTTTTCCTTTCTTTTTCATCCAAAGCATGAGGATAAAGCAAACTGGAATTAATAGGAATACTCGTGTAAGTTTGGCAAGTAATGCGTGAGCAAGAGCATCCTGGCCTGCCGGGGCAGCAGCTAAAGCAACATGGCCTATCTCGTGTAGGCTGATTCCAACCCAATTTCCGTAGTTCATAGGACCAATTGATAAAAAAGGATATATTAGCGTATAGATTATTGAAAACACTGTGCCGACTAATGCGATGATGCCTACTCCCATAGCCGTATCTTCATCTTTTGCTTTTATAATAGGCGATACGGCCGCGATGGCAGCTGCACCACAAATGCCTGTGCCAACACTTAATAATAAAGAAAGATTAAAATCTGCCTTCAGCCATTTTGCAATAATCATAAGAACAGCAATTGAAAAAATGATCGTTATTGTCCCTCTTAGCAATAGAGGGACACCCTGATGAAATATCACAATCATGTTAAGCTTTAATCCATAAAGTATGATGGCAAACCTCAATAATTTTTTTGATGAAAATTGAATACCATTACGTAATTTTTCTGGATATCCAAAAACCTGTCTATAAACTACAGCTAGTAAAATGGCGCATGCAAGAGGTCCAATATGATTTAGACCTGGCAACGCTGCTAAAAAAAAACCTAATACGGCTATGAGCAAGGTAAAACCAATTCCAGAAATCAAAGAAACATTTAGCTTTTTTGCCGGTTTTTTTTGCATATTTGGACTGGGAGTTATTAACGCTTTTTGTTCCAATGTTTTTCAACCCCTTATTTGGATTATTTTTAATTTATCGTAACTTATGATTTACAATAAGGAAAATAAATGATTATTATAGTTGTAATAAGTAAATACGATAGTAAGGAGGGGAACATATGGATCAACTATTATCTGTATTTATATCTGTAGCTGATAAAAGAAACTTTTCCAGAGCAGCGGAAGAGCTTCATATGACCCAACCAGCAGTCAGCCAGCAAATTCAACAATTGGAAAAATACGTAGGTGCAAAACTACTTCTGCGAACAAACAAATCTGTCCAGATAACTAAAGCAGGAGAAATAGTCTATTTACATGCTAAGGAAATTACAGGTTTATATAAACGAATGTCGATGTTAGTGAATGAATTAAATAACGAGCCAACAGGACCATTAAAAATTGGTGCCAGCTATACCTTTGGAGAGTATGTATTACCACATATACTTGCAAGAATGAAAAACTTATTTCCTAATATCATCCCTTCGGTACAGATTGGCAACACAAGGGATATTGCCAAAGCAATCACAAGTCATGAGATCGATGTAGGTATTGTAGAGGGGGAAATTTCTCTTCGAAATATATATATAAAATCGGTTTCCACCGACCAAATGTATATCGTGGCAGGGGGCAAATATCCAATTTATTTCAATAAGGAAGTTTCACGAAGACAGGTAGAACAAGAGAATTGGATTGTCCGTGAAGAAGGTTCTGGTACAAGAGAGGCAACAGAAACATTATTTCAATCTTTACAAATACGTCCTTCCAAGTTAATGGAATTCGGCAGCACACAACTTATAAAAGAAGCAGTTGAAGCTGGGCTTGGTATTAGTTACTTATCTGAACTTACTGTAAGAAAAGAAAGAATGCTCGGTACCATTCAAGTATTAAATGTAAAAGGGACACCGATAAAAAGAAATTTTTCAGTTATAACAGAATCTGTGGAATTGCATACGAAATCTATGAACTTATTTATTGAGTTAATAGAAAAATATCTAAAGAACCAATTATTGCAATAGCTCTATTTTATAAAATAATCAAAAATATAAAAAAAGACAACGCTCCTTGAACTGTGCCCCATTTTACGGACAGTATAAAAAAGTGCCTAAGCAGCTAATAAATGGTCCCGGTATTGTACCGGG
>NZ_JBHZPF010000060.1:0-26767 GCF_042787975.1 Peribacillus sp. YIM B13482 | reverse complement strand
AATATATTTTCAAGGGTTATGAAATCCTGCGAATAAGTGAGCATTCGAGAGCTATAGCTATCATACTGAGGGAGTTGTATAAAGGAGTATCGCCAACATTTCGGAAATTTTGTACGCTAAGCAAATTCAAACATAAAGAAGTCGAATTCCCTGTACGTTAAGGAACCGACTTTTTTATTTGACTTCTTCAAGTAAAGCACCCTATAGTTTAAGAAGAAATCTTTAAAGTTGGAGGTCTAAATCATTTAAAGTCCCATTCAATATTTATCTGATTTTCTCCGCCAACTCTAAAATAATTCCCTCTGGACCACGAACGTAACATAACTTATAACTTTCTTCATATTGCTGTATCTCACTAAAGATTTCCGTGCCTTTCTTTTTCAATTTTGCAACAATAGCTTCAATATCTTCAACAGCAAAGCAAATATGTCGGATACCCAGCGTATTTGCCAAAGGTTGCTGAATATCTTTTTCATCTGACGGCGTATAAAATTTGACTAGCTCTATCCATGCCTGACCATCTGGCATCCCCAGTCCTACACATGCCGTTTTAACATCATTAAGCCCAACTATTCTGTCCAACTGTTCTCCATCCAATTCCCATTCCGCTTGTACTTCAAGTCCTAAATCAAGAAAAAACGCTTTAGCCTCTGAAAGATCATTTACGTTTATACTCACATGATCTATTCTATTGATCTTCATATCTCATACCTCCTATATTCCTGTTATTTTCAATACCTGTATTCGTGTAAAGTTTGTTTGAAATTCTAATTCGCTTAAAACAGAAAATATCCTTCTTCAACAAACCTGCCCCTTTAGTTGCATAATCGAGTGGGGGGAAAATAAGTTTATTTTCGCCCCTCTCACAACACCGTACGTACGGTTCGCGTATACGGCGTTTCAATTTATATCACAGTATGTACTTTTAGATAATGTTCTAAAGCAGAGGACACAAGCGTGAGCAGATGGAATTGAAAATGAAACAACGGTTAGTATATGAGGATCAAGATTTCATTTTTGCTGAAAACATCGGGCATCCAAGGGTTATGAAGCAAGTGGTATTGCGTTTACAGCGTTTAATGAAGCATTGGGATGTAGACAAGCATATTACCCCCCACAGCTTTAGACATACTCATACATCTCTTTTCATTGATGTTGGTGCAGGTATAAAAGAGATACAAGAGATATTAGGGCATTCAGACATAAATACACCAATGATATTCCACAAAGCACGGCCATATACAAAAAAGCTCGACCCAAAAGGCACATTATATGCCTTTTGGGTCAGCTCCTTTTCTCATTATTTCATCAGCTTTGCTACTGGCTTCGAAAGAAGCAATAGTACAATACCTAAACCAATTGTTACAAAACCAATTACACTGAAGATTTCCAGGTAACCTAAAGACTGCGTATATGCAGCTAATTGGCCGGCTACCATATTAGCTACCGCGGAACTTGCCAGCCATACTCCCATTAGAAGAGAGGCAAGCTTGATTGGAGCAATTTTGCTTACCATTGATAAGCCAACTGGTGAAATCATTAATTCGGCTAATGTATGAAGGAAATACGTTACAATCATGAACAGGATATTTACTTTCAGCGCTGTATCGTTCCCTGTATACATAACAGCAGGAAGCAGTACTAAGAAACCTAAACCAACAGTGACCAAACCCAGAGCCATCTTCGTTGGAGTTTTTAAGTCACCGCGTTTTGAGCTGCCAAGCTTGTACCATAAAGCAGACATGATTGGCGCTAAAATCACGATGAATAATGGGTTCAATGATTGGAACCAAGCAGTCGGAACCTCAAAACCAAATACAGTCCGATCAATTTGGTCATTAGCGTACAATGTTAATGAACTTCCTGCCTGCTCGAAAGCGGCCCAGAACGCAATAACGAAGACTGCCAAAATCACGATAGCCGCTGTACGTTTTTGTTCTCTTTTCGTTAACGGTGCAGCTGATTTTTGACCAGCTGTAACTTCCGGTTTACCAGTAGGTTCTTTACCGATATCGCCTAAATAACGATTGCCTAATAAGTTGAAAACTAACTGCCCTACAATCATGCCAATTGCTGCTGTCAGGAACCCATATTTATAGCTCATAAGTCCAACTATTAATGGTGCGAAGAAAGCCCCAACGTTAATACCCATATAGAAGATGGTGAAAGCTCCATCACGACGCGGATCGTTGTCTTCATAAAGATCACCAACAATTGTCGAGATGTTTGGCTTGAAGAAACCATTACCGATAATCAATAAACCAAGACCAATGTAAAGCGCCGTCAAACTCTGACTTGCGAATAGCGAAAAGTTACCAAGCGCCATTAAAATGCCACCAATCGTAATCGCCAATCTTCTGCCTATGAAACGGTCAGTTAAGTATCCGCCAATCATTGGCGTAATATAAACGGCACCAGTAAAGAATCCGTATATGCCCATAGCCGTAGATTTGTCGACTCCAAGCCCGCCGTTTACAACAGTTGCCGTTAAGTAAAGAACAAGGATTGCTCTCATTCCGTAATAACTGAAGCGCTCCCATGCCTCAGTCGCGAACAGCATATACAATCCAAGAGGATGCTTTTTCCTGGACGGGTTTGGCTGCTGAACATCATTTTTTAAAATTGCCTGCATAATAAAGTCCCCCTAAATATGGTTAAATATTAAACCATCCACCAATCGTTTACATTCACAATATAATTGCATTTTTTTATTAGATCTAACGATGAAGGCCACCCAACCCATCTTTGGTAAGCGTTTTCATTTCCAATCTTGTCTCTGGTGCAAAATGAATCAGGTAGCAAACTTCCAGAATGTTCAGTGTTTACACTATATTTTCGTGTTTATTTTGATAACATTTAAGCTTACACCAGAACCGAGTCAACGTTCTTAGTCCACTAACAATGTCACCCCTCTGTGTAATCAATCTCTTTAAATGAATAATTCTTATTGCTTGAAAAAGGAGGTTCAATGAAAGCATATAAACTTTCAAGAATATTTAGTGTTGTAAAATAATTTTATATTATCAGAAAATATAAAAATACAGAAAAAAAAGAAAAAAAGTCTTGCTGCATTAGCGGTCTGTTTATCAACGGAGACCCCCATTATAATAAAAAACTGCCTTGTATTAAGGCAGTTTTTTATCAACAATCCATTGATATAAATTTTTCGGTCTTCCTATTTTTTGATAACTCACAATAATTTCCACTTTTCCTTCATCAAGTAAATGCATAATATAGCGATAGACGGTCGGATAAGCCAAACCAACTTCTTTAGAAATTGTATCAACAGAAAAAGGTTCACGATTAGAATGTAAAAAATCACTAATGTGACAAAGTGTTCTCTTACTAATTCCCTTTGTTACAAATACATCCTTTTCTTCACTGGATTTTTGCTGCGTAGCTGATTGAGTTAATTTTGCAAGGCGTGCATGAAGTTGAATCCTTGAAATCAGATCAGGCGCTTTTACAGGCTTTAATGCAAAATCAGTTGCGCCTGCTTCAAGAAAGCGATCAGCAATTTCCTGTCGTTCATCGACTGTCAATACAAGAATCGGAACATCAGCATTAAGGGTACGAAGTTCACCCACCGTTTTTATTCCGTCCATTTCCGGCATATGATAATCAACTAAAACAACATCTGCTCCTTTTTCTGCAAACACATTTAACCCTTCTTTTCCGTTGTTAGCCGTATCTACATTCCAGCCGGCAAATTCACAAATTTCACTTAGCATATATTGAATTGATGCATCATCATCAATGACTAAAATGTTCATCTTGACACACTCCTCTCGGCTAGTTTAATCCAAATTGTTGTCCCATGTCCAAGCTTGCTGTCAATTTCTAAAGATGCACCATGTCCTTTAGCAACTTGTCGTACGAAAGCTAACCCCATCCCTGGATGCGATTTTGTACTGAACCCAGCTTTCCATATTTTCTCCTGCTCTTTAGGTGTAATCCCTATCCCATTATCTGATACGCCCAACCAAAGTTCATTTTCATAGGTTTTTATCTTAAGCAAAATCTTACCATCTTCTTTTCCATTCACTGCATCGTAAGCATTGTCAATTAAGTTCACTAATGCCCTTGTCATTCGGATTTTATTAATTAAAATTTTAATTTCGGGATCTGTTTGAAAGTCTACTTTCAAATTAAGATTTGTCCCGCTCAGTCTGCTTGCTTTGACGTATCCAACTAAATCTTTTATACGGCACCAATGTTTTTTATCATCATATAAAATCTCAGAAATCATGTCGCTAACGGAATGAATCGATGATGAAATCTTTTGACAATACTCTTTAATTTTAGAATCGTCCACCTTCAAACTAATTAAAGAATTTAGCCCCTCAATTGCTGTGAGAGGCGTTTTTAAATCATGGACCAGATAGAGCGCTTCCCGTCCTGACCTAGACTGAATCGCTTCTAATTGCGCATAATGAAGCTCTTGCTTTATCCGCCACTTTTGTTCAGCTAATGAAAAATACACAGCTAAAATAACAGCATTAATAACAAAAATTAAACACAAAGTTAAACTGTACAATGTTAAAGATTGCTCAAATCCAACTTGAACTGCTATATCTTTTAATTCCATTGAAAGCGACCCTTGGCCAAATCCATATTGGGATAAAGAAGGAATCTCATTCAGCCATTCAATCCCAAAGATTAATTGAGAACAAATAATTGATTTAATAATTGGCTTTAGCCTATCCTTTTCAAAGGCTTGCAATAATAAGATTGCGAACAACAATAACAACGCATAGGCGCTAAATGAGTATGTTAATGAATAATAAGCATTTATCACGATATAGTCGAGAGGAATAACAATAAGAGGAATGATGATTTTTAACCATGGACGGTTTAAACGAGCACCGATTTCGTCTCCCAACAGCAGTGCACCAATATAATGAAACAAAGCTAAAACTGTATTTAAAGACACTAACAAAAAAACGGCAAGCATTAACTTATTTCCCGTTTCTTCATCTTCTCTTAATGAAATAAGAAAATCAGTCAGGCCAATTTCGTCAGGGCCCAACCACGATAATAAGAATACCCCGAATAACATTACACCAATTTTCATCCATATTGTCCAAGACTTCATAAGACTAGATATCATAATCATTTCACCTTTAATTGCTTATAGAATAGAATGATGACCATTCTTTCATTTCGGATTTATTTTAAGTTCATGTATACCCTTCCATTATACGCAATTCATCGCAATTATGAAAATTACAAAAAAATGGGTTCTGGTGTAAAAATCCGAACATCCTGCAAGTAATCTCTTTAGAAGCATTATGTCCTTGAAATTATTATTCACACAGTAAGGTGGTTCCTACGGTACAACTTGCGTTTTCATGATTTTATGAAAATCATGGAGGAACGATGCTTATCCATAGCTCTACTGCGTGGGTCCTTCCTTCAATATGTTCCTGAGTTGGATAAGAAAGTCCGTTCTATGCTAGGATTAAAAACATTTCGAATAGCCAAACAGATATCTATAAAGTGGAGATGAACTGTTGGGCTGAAAAAAGGATCACTTCGTGAAGTCTGTCCAATGCGAGATTGAATACATAGTAGCATCATGATTCATAGATGAAAAGAATATTAGAGCTCTATGTTTTAAACAAGTCATTAGTGCAAAAACTGCCTGCAATACGGTTACAACTTCTTATTAGGAAGTTACCGCATATATCAATAAGGAAATTACGCAGCAATCGTTCAGCACGCATAGTTACTGAAACAACAATTAGGGCATACAGTCTCAAATAACGATGTATGCTCACATGACTGACAACAAAGAAAAAGGCCCACCACAGTAAACTGTGGGGGGCCTTCAACTTTAAAAATATTCACATGTTTGGTGAGCATTCACTCTGAATCCTCGTTAAACCCCTATATTAAGGGATTTAAGCGATGATTACATCATGCCGCCCATAGATTGTGAGGTTTTACTTGAAAATATCATACAATCTAATCTTAATCTATCTACTATCAAGAATATTTGTTCCCATTAAAAATATTTACTCAACAATATGCAAAAATATAAATATCGGCACCCATTCGGCACCTTTTTGGCACCAAGGTTGTTTTTCTTCTATTAAGCTGAAAGTTAGCAAAAAGCTATTGAGCTTATTACACAAACGCGCCCGATTCTTGAATAACTCAAGATTAGCTATAAATTCATTGGTTCTGGTGCAAATAGGATTTGTTAGAAACATAGAACCTCAATATCCTTTTCATTTTTCATCTATAAATTATGATGCTACTCCAAATAATTTATGTATGAGTTCAATCTCGATTTGGACAGACTTCACCCCTTGTTGAAGTTGTCCTTTTTTCGGTTCTGCTGCGAGTACTAGAACCATAGAGAGGTAATACCCTGTTAACTTTGGGATTAAGCAGCTACCCCGAACAACTTATGAATGAATTCAACCTCATTTAGGGCAGACTTTACCCGTTGATGAGGTTGATCTTTTTTTAACCATATGCATAGCTTCGATACCACTCAAAATATAGGTGGCTGTTCGAAACGATTTCAATCCCAACATAGAACGGACCCGTTTTTTTATAAAACGATGATCTTGTTCCACAATGTTGTTCAGATACCGTATTTGTCGTACTCGTATGCCTTCTGGCATACTTTTTTCTTCTTTTAACTCTTGAATCGCTACAGGATAAACTGGGTACTTATCAAACGTAATCACACGTGGGGTTGTAGAATGGCAAGTAACCAAGGCTTTCTAAAAAAAGCACTTGGCAGCTTGTTTATCTCTTAATTCACTTAGATAAAAATCAATCGTTTCCCTTCTGGATCGACTGTACGATACAAATACATCCATTATCCTTTTACTTTTATGTATGTTTCATCTACTCTCCACGATTCATTGGTCTGTTTGAGATGACGACGAATTCTCTTATCTAAATCAGGGCCATATTGATGTACCCAACGCATAATCGTTGTATGAGCCATTGATAGGCCACGTTCCTCCATCATTTTTTACAAGATTACGAAAACTAAGGTTGTACCGTAGGTACCATCTGACAGTGAGAAGAAATTTCTGGTTGATAATGTTTCCATTTAAATAAATTTTCCTTAGACATACTGATCACACACCTTTTTTAGAGTAATAGTATCAGTATATCCAAGATTTAGAGATAGAGATTAATTGCACTTGTCTTGAAGTTTTTGCACCAGAACCAACTGAATCATTATCGTTAAAGTTCATTTAGATTTTGTTACCTACTTTTTTGCTCCAGACCCATTTTTCGATCCTCTTCATACATACTATTTTCCTTCCAATTAAATGATTTCATTTCTTTTAGTACTGAAAGGAAATATTTCCAATTATTCATCGTAGAATGTATATTTAAATGTTCATCGGGAGTATGAACATTGTACATATCAGGACCAATCGAAATAGCATCTAATCCAGGAATTTTCTCGATAAAGATACCACACTCAATTCCAGCATGCACTGCGATAATCTCAATATCAGTACCATGTTTCTTCTTATAAATTTTTTCAAATAACTTTCGAATGTTTGAGTTAGGATTATATGGCCATTCTGGATAATTGCATTCGGTAGTAAATTGGCACCCAAGTGTATCTGCTACTATTTTGGCTTTATTAACTATATTGTACTTTAGACTTTTTACCGAACTTCTCGTATCACTTTCAAACTTTATTTCTGTATCTAATGTTGTAACAACTCCTAAGTTAGTCGAGCTTTCGACCAACCCTTCTATTTCCATACTCATGCTTTGAATACCGTTTGGAATTAACATCAGAGAGGTAATTGCCTTACGCATTGTTTCTTCCGAAAAAGCCTTGGTAAAATCAAACTTTATGTTTTCAAGGCTTATATATACATCTGGGTCAGAAGTTTGCAGCTCGTTTTTAAAGATAACATTCCACTCGTCAATTTTATTTTCTAGTTTCTCAACAGAATCTGAACGAAGCAAAATAATTGCATCAGCTTCACGAGGAATTGCATTTACTGCTACGCCACCATTGATTTGTTGAATAAAATAAGGGAATTCAGCTAACAAATCATATAATAATCGTCCTATTATTTTATTGGAATTACCCCTTCCCTTATTGATAGACATACCAGAATGTCCTCCCTTTAATCCTCTTACGCTAATAAAATAAGCCGATACATCCTTAGGGATATCTTGCCAAACTATCGGAAGAGTTTGGATTACTTTTATCCCACCTGCACTGCTTACCAATAACTTGTTATCTTCTTCTGAATCAATATTAATGAGAATTTTACCGTCAAGGTTAGCAGGATCTACAGCTAAAGCTCCCCCCATAGTGGTTTCTTCTTCTGTTGTGATAACAACTTCAAGGGAAGGATGAGGGATTTCATCTGAATCTAATAAAGCAAGAGCATAAGCTACTGCAATTCCATTATCAGCACCTAATGTTGTATCTTTTGCATATAGCATATCTCCTACAATTCTTAATTGAAGTGGATCTTTTTCAAAATCATGAAGAGTCCCTTTATTCTTTTCACAAACCATATCCATATGCCCTTGGATAATGACGGTTGGTATATTCTCATATCCAGGTGTAGCTTTCTTTTTTATAATGACATTTAATGCTTCATCCTGTATGACCTCTAAATTACGTTCTTTTCCAAAGCGAACCAAATAGTCGCTGATCGCTTTCTCATTGCCAGAACCCCTAGGGATATTTGATATTTCTGAAAAATAGTAAAATACTATATGTTTTTTTAACTCTTCTAAACTATTATACAAGTTGATCATCCTTTCACCGTTCAATTACTGTCCATAATTAATAGCTACTGCAATGATGACAAATATGATCTCCAAGCTTAGAATTGAAAGGAAAAGCGGCCATAAAAATTTATACCAACGATCAATTGGTATGCAGGCAATCCCGCATATAACAGCAACAGTATGAGGCCAAAACATATTTGCAAATCCGTCTCCAAATTGGAAAGCTAGAACGGCAATTTGGCGATTCAGACCGACAAGATCCGCTAGCGGCGTCATAATGGGCATTGAAATCGCTGCCGCGGCAGATGCTGAAGGAATAAATAAATTAAGTAAGGTTTGTCCAATGACCATAGAGCTTGCAGAAATCATAGGCGATAGGTCCTTTATAACATACGCCATAGCATGCACAATTGTATCGATAATGTGCCCTTCTTGAAAAACAACTAATATAGCATTAGCTAGGCCAATAATGAGAGCAGCAAATACCATGGTTTTACATGCTTCTATAAATGTATCTGCAATTTGAGCAAAAGTAAGCTTGTTTACTAAACCTATAACAATCATCATCATAATGAGGACAGCTGATAATTCTGGAAGATGCCATTTAAATTTAACCGTTCCCATAATTAAAGTTAGAATGGTACCTACAAACAATATCATGCTAATTTTATGCCGTGTAGTAAATTTTTGCTCAGATAGCACCCCTTTTCTTATATCTGAAAGAAAGGGAAACTCTATGTCTTTTACAAGGCTTGCATCCGGATTTTTTTTTACTTTATTTGCATAGTGCATAACATAAAAAATTGACAGGGACATAAAGGCTATAAAAGCTATAATACGAAACCCAGTTCCAGAAAACAAAGGGATTTTTGCAATGCTCTGAGCTATTCCAATGGTAAAAGGGTTTGTTATGGATGCTGAAAAACCCGTAGTTATGCCCACATAAACAATAGCAACACCAACCAATGCATCATATCCAAGGGCAACAGCAATTCCCATCATTAGGGGAATGTATCCATAGCTTTCTTCATACATTCCAAAGGTTGCACCCATAAGTCCAAAGACAAGCATAAAAATAGGGGCAATGAAATTTTCTTTTCCCTTCATTTTCTTTAAAAGTGCCCCAATGCCGCAATTAAAGGCTCCAGTTTTTGTTAGCATAAATATAAAACCATAGGAAAAAAGGACATAGAAAATGATTTCCGCTGCATTTATCATTCCCTTTTGAATGCTCAAAAACAAATCAAAAAAACTAACTGGTGATTGTTCAATAAGCTTATAAGAATCAGGTACGACAACTAATCTGTCAGTAGCCGGATCTTCCACTCTACTAAATTCACCTGCAGGTACAATGTATGTTAAAATCCCTGCTAAGAAAATCATCATTCCCATAAAAACATAACTGTGGGGCATTGTGAAATTAATTTTTTTTCTCTTTATAACTTGCTTGTTTGATTCTTGATTATTTGATTCAATTGCAGTTTTCCCCATTATCTATCCAGCTCCTGGTTAAAAGTTATGGTGACAAAAACGTTTGCTTGTCGTATCTTTCGACAAAATGCTTCTGCCCTTTGCATTGAGTTAGGGGTGTATTTTCCATCCATTCCACATGAGATTGACCTTAGGCAAGAGACAAAATTTCCTATTTGTAAAAAAGGTTAAATTCACTAAAATTCTACAAACTTTCTCTCAAATGCTTTCCTTACAGGTGATCTACTATCCTATAGAAGGTTGTCCTATCTTTTTACCGTAAATAAATCCATCTATTCAAAAAGAATGTTTGGAGTTATTGAAAGTTCATTTTGAGAAAGGCTCGATTGACTCATCAGAACAATCTCAAATCAAACACTTTGCTCTATCAACCGGCATTGCCATTGCCAGATTTTATTACGTCGGCTATTTGTATACATTTTTTTGGTGATTAATGAATAATCATTACTCATGTTAACCTACTTACAAATATCATATTTGAGTTAAGCTTACTTTCAGTGTTTTGACGATAAAGGCAAAGTCGTCATCTGTAATACTTAATGGGGGAGAAAGCTGCAATATATTATTGTATCCCGCAACGGTGTCACCATTTTTACCAATAATTAACCCTCTTTCTTTACAAGCACTAATAACTTTGTTCATCTTTTCAATGGACGCAGGTTCTTTTGTTTGCTTATCTTCTACCAGTTCAATACCGAGAAGAAGGCCTTTTCCGCGTACATCCCCCACATTTGGATGTGCCTTTACATCCTCAAGTTCACGTAATAGGCGTTCACCCAATTCTTTGGAGCGTTCGATGAGCTTTTCATTTTCTAAAATTCCTAAGTTTTCCAAAGCTAAGGCGCAAGCGGCAGGGCTTCCCCCGAACGTATTTACATGACGGAAACGATCATACTCCTCACTGCCTAAGTAAGCCTCGTAAATCTCTCTTTTGACTGCCGTTGCCGATAATGGAAGGTAAGCACTAGTAATTCCTTTCGCCATCGTAATGATATCAGGCTTGACTCCATAGTTCATAAATCCGAATGGTTTCCCTGTCCGACCGAATCCGCATATGACTTCATCACAAATTAGCAAGGCGCCATGATTCTCACAAATCTCTTTTACTTTTGCCATGTATCTATCAGGAGGCATTAAAATTCCTCCCCCAGTAATAATCGGCTCCATAATTACCCCGGCCACCGTTTCACTTAACTCCCAAGTTATGACACGATTAATTTCTTCAGCACTTTCAAGTGTATGAACATCATCAGGATTGCGATACGTATCAGGTGGTGCTACATGCAGAAACCCTTGCCCTAATGGTTCATATTTGTACTTTCGTTGTGCTTGACCTGTTGCTGCAAGCGCACCCATTGTATTACCGTGATAACTGCGATAGCGAGAAATAAATTTGTAGCGTCCGTGATCCCCTTTTTGTTGGTGATATTGACGAGCAATTTTAAACGCGGCTTCATTCGCTTCCGATCCACTGTTCGAGAAGAAAATAACGTAATCGCCGCCAAGCCATTCATTCAACTTTTCTGCCAATTTAATCGCGGGAACATGACTTTGGGTTAATGGGAAGTACGGCATTTCTACAAGCTGCTCATAAGCCGCTTTCGCAAGCTCTTTTCGCCCGTACCCTACATTCACGCACCAAAGACCAGACATGCCATCTAAATAACGATTTCCATCAATATCCGTTACCCATGCTCCTTCTGCTTTTGTGATAATTAAATTGGATGGGCTAGAATTCGCCCCTCTCATTGAATGCCAAAGATATTTTTCATCTAATTTTTGCAAATTTTGTGTTTGCGTTTGCACCACAATCGACCTCCATTCAATTTTTTATTACATCACTATTTTTAATAACGAGCAGTAAGCATTTTCTTACGAGTATAGAATTCTACTCCATCTTTTCCATTTGCATGGAGATCACCATAGAAGGATTTCTTATAACCAGAGAAAGGGAAGAATGCCATAGGAGCGGGAACTCCAAGATTGACACCTAACATACCTGCATCGATTTCTTCACGGAATTCACGGATTGCTTTAGCACTGTCAGTATATAAGCAAGCCCCATTTGCAAAATCGGACTTATTTGTCAGTTCAATGGCTTCCTCTAAGGTCTCAACTCGAACAATTGATAACACTGGAGCAAAAATTTCATCCTGCCAAATTTTCATTTCAGGTTTGACGTTGTCGAAGATCGTAGGGCCAACAAAATACCCTTGCTCATTCACTACATCTTTTCTTCCATCCCGGATCAAAGAAGCTCCCTCATTTTCACCCATTTCAATATAATGAATCGTCCGTTTTTGGTGTGACTCACGAATGACTGGCCCAAGGAACACGCCTTCATCCATACCATTTCCAATTGTAATGCCATCAGCTGCTAATTTGAGTCGACTTATTAATTCATCAGTAACGTTTCCTACTGCAACAACAACGGAAGCTGCCATACAACGTTCACCTGCAGATCCAAATGCCGCATTAATGATATTGTTTACAGCGTTGTCTAAATCAGCATCCGGCATGACAATGGAATGATTCTTTGCACCTGCAAGAGCTTGGACACGTTTGCCGTTAGCAGCTGCAGTTTTGTAAATATACTCAGCAACAGGTTGAGAACCAACAAAGGATACGGCCTTCACATCCTCATTGTCCAGAATGCCATTAACAACGTCATGAGCACCATGCACAATATTTAATACGCCATCAGGCAGACCTGCTTCTTTAATCAATTCAGCTAAGCGATTAACCAACAAAGGAGTTCTTTCAGATGGTTTTAATACAAACGTGTTTCCGCATGCAATCGCCAGTGGGAACATCCAGCATGGAACCATCATCGGAAAGTTAAATGGTGTGATTCCTCCGATTACTCCGATTGGGTAACGATACATACCAGATTCAATATCAGTAGCAATATCCGGAAGTTGCTGACCCATCATTAAAGTTGGTGCACCTGCGGCAAATTCAACACATTCAATCCCACGTTGGACTTCGCCGTAAGCTTCTTCATAACTTTTTCCGTTTTCTAGCGTAATCAGTTTAGCTAACTCTTCCCAGTTTTCGACTAATAATTGTTGATAACGGAAGAGAATACGAGCACGGCGAGGCACAGCCACTTTTCTCCATTTTTTAAATGCTTCTTTAGCCGTTGCAACAGCCCCATTTAATTCTTTTCTATTTGAAAGTGGTACACGAGCAATAATCTCTCCCGTTGCTGGATTAGGTATATCTTCAACCTGTTTGCTTGTAGATTCTATCCACTTTCCTCCAATAAAGTTTTTTAACGTTTGTACATTTTGGGTTACTACCATAGTAAAACCTCCTAGTTTGAAATTATCTTTCTATGAATTTATTATATCTACTTATGAAAACGCATTCAGTAGACAGTATGTAAATTTAATTACAAAACTTTCACGACATTCTGGTAATTTTAAGTATGACCATTTACAAATAGTCTAAAATAACAGGATCATGGTATTAACTTATGATTTAGGAGAAGATACATATTCATAGGCGGTGATAGCAAATTCTATCGCTTGTCGTTTATAGAAATCCATAAAATTTTCACCTAATAGCTCATTTAATTTTTGAAGTCGTTGATAAAGAGTCTGACGAACGATATATAATTTATTTGCAGTTTCCTGCTTTGATCCATTACATTTAAGATAAGTTTTTAATGTTTCCATTAGTTTCCCATTGTTTTGCTGATCATATTGAAGGACAGGGTTTAAATAATCAGAGATAAAATCATCAAGTGCACCTTGTTCATTGGCTATAGACACTAATCGAAAAATAAATAATTCTTCATAAAAATAACTAAAGCATGCTTTCGGTATTTTCTCTTGAATGATAAATGTCTCTTGTGCCGTGTGATAACTCTTTTTTATTTCGCTTAGATTTTCCATAAACTTTCCAACACAAAATTTAATTTGAACAAATTTCCGATCCTCTACCAATTCTTGTTGTATATGTTGTATTCCAACTTCAATTCTATGTTTCCAATCATTGTTTTTTCGCTTATTTACTAATATAAAAATGATTTTATTTTCACTTATAGTAGATAAAAGGAAGAAACCATGTGATAGGAAAACAGAACGAAAAAGTATTTTCAAGTATGTAATTTCTGGATTTCCCTCATCTAACTGATTGATCTTAAACAGTAGAACGACACATCCGTTTGGTTCAAGATCAGGGTCCAAACCTGAGAGGAATCTGCTTATTTGATCCTCACTATGTGCTCCTTCTAACCATTTTTGAATCCATACCGTTACTTCCGTCCTTCTTCTTTCTTCAACGTATAACACACGTAAAATATATTGTGATAATGCTGTAGCGCTTCTGTCTAAAATGAGTGATTCAAACTCTGAAATCGGACTTGATTCGGATATAATAAATAAATCGGCAAATTTCTGATTCAATGCTTGTATAGACTGATGAGCGATATTCATATGTTTTTGTATATTTTCCTCTTTCAATAGTTGAAGTATTTGCTTCTGTTCTTTCGATGATTTGTTGGATACAATATAGGTTTCACCTTGATTTTGAATAAAGCAAACTGACATATTTACATATTTATGTAGTAAATTCAAGATTTTTTGTTGTGGGTTAGATTTTAGAAGTAACCGATTTAACTGATGTGAATAATCTTCTAAATCTGAAATCATTTGATAATGTTTTTTGATTAAGAGAGTATGCAAATCTTGTGTAATATCAACAAATCGTACTTTTTCGTAAAAAACAATTAAGGGAAAATGATGCAGGTTGGCTAATTCTATAATTTCTTCTGGGATACTAGCCATATATGTTCCTAATTCAATGCACAGTCCAGCAGCATTGGAATCAATAAGCTGTTTGAAGAATACAAGGAAAATCTCTTTACTTTCTTTCAATCCCATCCCTGTTGATAGGATTAGTTCACTTCCGTTAAGGAGCTGTTCAATTTGAGTTACTTCCATAACATGAATCCATTTAACCGTTCTATACAATCCACCTGTGCCTGCGATCACTTTTGCATTTCTAAAATTTCTCTTCTCTAATATTTCCTGTACAGATAATTTAACGTCAGAGTACATCTTTATTTCGCCCCTCTCCATAAGGAATCCAGTTTCAGTAAGTATAATCACTCCAAAGCAAACTGTACATAAATTTTCCACGCTTCCCAAAACAATAAAAGATGCAGGCCAAAACAACTATTTTTATTTTGAAGGAAAACAAGTTCCAGTCTGGTATGTTTTGACTTTTAGTCTCTTGGAAATTCCATGGGAACAAGATTCTTATTATTTTGATGTAATTGCTCCTTTCGAGTATTTTGACAGAAATGACTTTGATGATTCAATACTTAGTTCCTCCATCAATATTGAAGACTTATTAACTAATAATCTTCATGCCAGCCAGCTAGAATTAAATCTTGATCAAATTAAGCATCGAATTAGTAGACATGGTGTTAATCCACATGAAGTTGACCAATTTATTATCCAGCTTCCCGACATCGAGGAAGTATTGCAACTATTACCTAACGAAAGAAAAGAACCTTTTATTCTTGTATAACTATAAGGAGAGATGTATGGATGGCTTATGTAAAGAAATATCAAACCAAAGAAGGCGAAAGATGGATGTACGTAGTAGAGAATGGAGTAGATCCCCAAATAGGAAACCGCCGGCGAATTGTTAAAAAAGGATTTATTAAACAGAAAGATGCTAAAGATGCTCTTAAAGAATTCGAGCGGAAAACAAGTGGTAAAAAATTTGAAGATACAAATTTAACTTTTGAAGAAGTGGCAGAAGACTGGCTTGATGTCTATAGTGAAACAGATGTAAAGATAAGTACTATCCGTGTTAGAAAACATGAAATTGGGTATTTAAATCGCTATTTTACTAAATATAAAATCAAGGATATTACTAAAAAATGTATCAAAATGCATTAAATGATTTAAAGAAGAAAGAGCAGCTTGCTCATAATACCATTTCTGGTATACACGGAACAGCAAGGATGATATATAAAAGAGCAATGGAACAAGACCTATTATTAGCTGATCCAACAGAGTATGCCTTCATTCCGAAAGAAAAAAAACAGTTGAGGATATTGAAAATAAGAAAGTCGAAGATAAATATTTAGAAAAATATGAGTTAAAGGCATTCTTAGATACAGCCAAAACACAGGGTGAAATCGATGACTATGTTATTTTTTTAACTTTATCCTGGACAGGATTTAGAGCTGGTGAATTAGTAGCTCTTAAGTGGAAAGACATTGATTTTGAAGAAAATACGATCAATATTACGAAGACCTACTATAATCCAAGAAATAATACCAAAAATTATAAATTGCTTCCTCCCAAGACTAACGGCTCAATACGTAAGATTGATGTGGAAGATGAAGTTATTAATACCCTCCATAAACATAAATTGAAGCAAAAAGAAATCAAACTACAAGTTGGCAAAGAGTATTATGATAATGATTTTGTTTTTGGAAGATTAAATGCTCCTTATTTCGGTTATCCACATTTTATTAAGACTATAGAAAATCGAATGGAAAGCCTGTTAAAAAAAACACCAGCTATTAACAAACGATTAACACCTCACTCCTTAAGACACACCCATAAAATCTTTGTTAGCAGAAGCTGGTGTTGAATTACTTCAAATTATGGATCGACTTGGTCACACAGAAGATGAAACAACTACACAAGTTTATTTACACATTACAAAAGACAGAAAAAAAGAAGCTTCCCAAAAGTTTGCTCAACTAATGAGAAGCCTCTAATTTTAATTTTGGATTGGTTCGGGCACCTTTTCGGCACCTAAAATGATGTTTCCATCTATAAACCCTTAATATATAAGGGTTTTATAGATCAAATTACATCATGCCGCCCATTCCGCCCATTCCGCCCATGTCAGGCATGCCCATTCCGCCAGAGCCTGCAGGTTCTGGTTTGTCAGCTACAACAGCTTCTGTTGTTAAGAACATGGCTGCTACAGAACCAGCGTTTTGTAGAGCTGAACGAGTTACTTTTGTAGGATCGACGATACCGGATTCGATCATGTTCACCCATTGTCCAGTAGCTGCATTGAAGCCAGTACCAACTGCTTCGCCTTTAAGGCGCTCTACGATTACAGAGCCTTCAAGTCCAGCATTGTGAGCGATTTGACGAACAGGCTCTTCGATAGCACGAAGAACGATTTTCACGCCTGTTGCTACGTCGCCTTCCGCTTGAATTTCAGCGATTTTATTATATACGTTAAGAAGTGCTGTACCACCACCTGCTACGATACCCTCTTCAACAGCGGCACGAGTGGAGTTCAATGCATCTTCAATACGAAGTTTACGTTCTTTTAATTCCGTTTCAGTAGCTGCACCGACTTTGATCACCGCTACACCGCCAGCTAATTTAGCAAGGCGTTCTTGTAATTTTTCACGGTCGAATTCAGAAGTTGTTTCTTCTAATTGAACACGGATTTGGTTTACACGAGCTTGAATTTGAGCTGTATCTCCAGAACCTTCAACGATTGTTGTATTTTCTTTTGTAACAACCACTTTAGAAGCACGTCCTAAAGATTCAATTGTTGCAGATTTAAGATCAAGTCCGATTTCTTCAGTGATTACTTCGCCGCCTGTAAGAGCTGCGATGTCTTCAAGCATTGCTTTACGACGGTCACCGAATCCAGGAGCTTTAACCGCAACTGCATTGAATGTTCCACGAAGTTTGTTCACAACAAGAGTTGCAAGCGCTTCGCCTTCTACATCTTCAGCAATCAATAATAGTGGTTTCCCTTGTTGAACAACTTGCTCAAGTACAGGAAGGATTTCTTGGATATTCGTTACTTTTTTATCTGTGATCAAGATGTATGGATTCTCTAAGACAGCTTCCATTTTATCTGAATCTGTAACCATATAAGGAGAAGCATATCCACGGTCGAACTGCATACCTTCTACAACGTCCAATTCAGTTGTGAAACCTTTAGACTCTTCGATTGTGATGACGCCGTCGTTACCAACACGTTCCATAGCTTCAGCAATCAGTTGGCCCACTTCTTCATCAGCTGAAGAGATAGCAGCAACTTGTGCAATCGATTCTTTGTTTTCAACAGGTTGAGAAATAGCTTTTAATTCTGCAATTGCAGTATTAACCGCTTTTTCGATTCCTTTACGGATACCCATTGGGTTTGCACCAGCTGTTACGTTTTTAAGACCTTCACGAATCATCGCTTGCGCTAGAACCGTTGCAGTAGTTGTACCGTCACCAGCTACGTCGTTTGTTTTGCTCGCTACTTCAGCAACCAATTTCGCACCCATGTTTTCGAATGCATCTTCCAATTCAATTTCTTTAGCGATCGTCACACCGTCATTTGTGATAAGCGGTGAACCGAATTTTTTCTCAAGAACCACGTTACGACCTTTTGGTCCAAGCGTTACTTTAACTGCATCTGCAAGTGCGTCCACACCACGAAGCATGGAGCGGCGAGCTTCTTCACTAAATTTAATTTCTTTAGCCATTTATAAGTACCTCCCTAAAATTTTAAGAAAATTTTCGTTCAGTTAAGTATGATGTATAATTAGCCGATAACAGCTAGAATGTCGCTTTCACGTAAAATTAAGTATTCAGTATCTTCGTATTTAACTTCAGTACCTGCATATTTTGAGAAGATAATTAGATCGCCTTGGGCAACCTCTAAAGCAACACGTTCGCCATTTTCAAGGACACGGCCAGTACCAACAGCTACTACCTTACCTTCTTGTGGCTTTTCTTTTGCAGTATCAGGAAGAACAATACCGCTTGCAGTCTTTTCTTCAGATTGAACTAGTTCAATAATAACGCGATCACCTAATGGTTTTAACAAGTGAAACAACCTCCTCATATTCTCTTGATAATTTGTTTCATGATTATTAGCACTCTTCACCATCGAGTGCTAACACATTTATAATATTAAATAAACCGAGCCTTTTTTGCAAGTATCTTATCGAAAATTTTTTATTAATTTCTGATAAATTTCGGGTATACTACTTTAGCATAATGATTCTTTTAACAAAGGTGCTAAAATGTTTTGTTAGGGGTATCTTTAAGTGGTGTTCTGTCTCATTATTTGATACCATTTTGGAGTATGCGTTTATAGATTGTCCCCATATCAGGAACGTTCTAAGCGGAATGGGTGACTAAATAAAAGGAGTTTTCATTTTTGAAAAAAGAATATTGGTTCGTCGTCATCACCTACATTTCCATGCAATTATCCAGTATTGTTGGGGTACCTCTTTTCATGCTGATCGGGTCTTCAACTGGAATGACTGCTGATGAACTCCAGGTGAGGTCTGCAGCATACTGGATCGTATTCAGCTTTTTCGTTGCTCTATCCTTGATCCTGTTTTTAATGAGAAAAGATATGAAGGAAAAAATGGACAGAAGCACTCCAGCTTCCATTCCCACGTCCATATTATGGGCAGTTGCCGGAGTGTTCCTCGCTCTTTTTGCGCAAAGCATTGCTGGATACATTGAACAGATGCTTGGGGTGGAGCCTGAATCTGAAAATACACAGCAGCTCATTTCACTCATTTACCAAGTTCCCATAGTCATTTTCGTCACTTCAGTTATTGGACCTATATTGGAAGAAATCATTTTTCGGAAAATCATTTTCGGATCACTTCATAAACGCTTTAACTTCTTTATTTCTGCTTTACTCAGTTCAGTTATTTTTGGCTTGGCGCATGGTGAATTGGAACATCTTCTTTTATATTCGGCAATGGGTTTTACCTTTGCTTTTCTTTATGCGAAAACGGGCCGCATCCTCGTTTCCATGAGCGCACATATTGCGATGAATACGCTTGTTATCATCTTTCAAGTTGTAAATCGGGATGATATTGAGAAGATGCTAGATACTGCACAGGCCTTCATCGGAGGTTTATTATGAAACGTCAATCACCATTATTCATGGGTATCATCTATGCAGGCTTAGGAGCTCTTTTTACCGCTATCGCGATTCAAACCGTCAGTTCTTCCGGATGGGGAATCTTTGCCTACATACTTGTACTAATTGCGACTTTAGACTTTGGATCGGGATTACGCATGATCATGCTTCACTTTAAGATTAAAGCCGCCCAAAAAAATAAGAAAAAATAAAAAAACGCTGCGAAGATGCAGCGTTTTTTTCATTCCTCCAATGCAGCTTCTTCCACTACAGGATAATGTTTCAGAAAGTAGATGAGTGACTGAAGCTCCACGGCCAGGTCAATGTGGTGAACCCTTATGGATGGGGGTACCGTCAGCCGTGCAGGTGTGAAATTCAATATTCCTTTTATATCAGCTTTGACTAGACGATCGGTTATCGTCTGTGCTACCTGAGCAGGCACTGTCAAAATAGCCGCAGTAATATTATTTTCCTGCAATAGTGTATCGATTTGATCCATATGATAGATTGGCACATCAGCTATTTGCTTGCCGACCTTATCTTCAGAAACTTCAAATGCCATTTCAATCTTCGTATTATTATTTTTAATGAAATTGTAATTTAAAAAAGCAGTCCCTAAATTCCCCACTCCGATTAAAGCGACTTTTGTCAGTTCATCTTGATCTAGTGTTTTTCTAAAGAAGGATAATAAATAATTGACATTGTAGCCGTAGCCTTTTTTTCCAAGCGCTCCAAAGTAGGAAAAATCACGGCGAATAGTCGCAGAATCCACCTTTACAGCTTCGCTTAGCTCTGCCGAGGAAACTCTTTGTTTGCCTGAGGAATGTAAGTTCTTTAAAAATCGATAATACAATGGCAACCTTTTGGCTGTTGCCTGCGGTATCTTTGGGTCATGGTTCATCATTCTTCCCCGCCTTCACACATGCTTTTCAACTTAATCTCTATCTGTTTGAATTACTTGTCTTTTATAATCGTTACTAGACACTCCGCCTGTTTTCTCCACTAAGAATGTAGGCCCGATTACCATTCCCTTATCAAGGGCCTTACACATGTCATAAATAGTCAAGGCAGTCACGGATGCAGCTGTTAACGCTTCCATTTCCACACCTGTACTCCCTTTTGTCTTAGCTTCCGTTTCAATCCTAAGCCTATATCCTTCATCTTCTTTTTCCCATTCAAAGGCTATATTGACCCCTTGCAGAGCAATAGGGTGGCACATTGGAATTATATTGGATGTATTTTTGCTGGCCATGATTCCTGCAACCTGTGCAACGGCCAATACATCACCTTTTTTCATTTTCTGGTTCGTGACCAACTCATATATTTCATCGTTCAATAAAATGCTCGATTGAGCTATTGCCGTCCGGGATGTTTCAGGCTTAGCAGTCACATCAACCATCTTAGCCCGGCCTTGTTCATTAAAATGCGTTAAGTCTCCCATTTAAGTAACCCCTCCTAAATCATACACTATTATTCCACTTTATGTAATAGCTTGTTTTTGCTTGGAACCAAGCTGTTGCCGATAATAACTATAATACGTTACACTAACAATAATCAATTGAGGTGAAATCTATGATTTTATTACAAATCAATCAACTATCGAAATATTATGGAGCTGAACTTATTTTATCAAATATGAAGCTCGAAGTTCAAAATAAGGATAGAATTGCACTTGTCGGCCGAAATGGCGCTGGAAAATCTACTCTGCTAAAAATCATAGCCGGGCAGCTTTCCCATGATGGCGGTGAAATAATCAAACCAAAAGGTGTCACCATCGGATATATGGCACAGGACACGGGACTGGAATCAGAACTGACCATTTGGGATGAAATGCTGACTGTATTCAATGACCTTTTAGAACAAGAAAAAGAACTGCGTCGCCTTGAGGCTGATATGGCCAGACCTGACATCTTTGAAAATGAAGCAATTTACCAAAAAGTATTAAATGAATATGACACTTTGATGGTAGCTTTCAAAGAGAAGGGCGGTTATCAATATGAAGCGGATATTCGTTCAGTATTGCATGGACTTCAGTTTGCTGATTTTGACTATTCTACCCCAATTTCCACTTTAAGCGGTGGGCAAAAAACAAGACTTGCTTTAGGGAAGCTGCTTTTAAGGAAACCGGATATATTGATTCTGGATGAGCCAACGAACCATTTGGATATCGAAACCCTTTCTTGGCTTGAACAATATTTACAAGGCTACCAAGGAGCTGTTCTTATTGTTTCCCATGACCGCTATTTTCTAGATAAAGTTGTAAACCAGGTATATGAAATTTCCCGGAATAACATGAAAAAGTACTATGGCAATTATAGTTCTTACCTAGAGGGAAAAGCGGAAGATTATGAGCGGGACATGAAGCTTTTCGAGAAACAACAAGGGGAAATCGAAAAGCTTCGCGACTTTGTCCAACGCAATATCACAAGGGCTTCCACCACGAAAAGAGCACAAAGTAGACGCAAACAGCTCGAAAAGATGGATGTATTGGACAAGCCGCAAGGTGATGAAAAATCCGCTAATTTCTCTTTCCAGATTGAACGGCAAAGCGGAAATGAAGTGCTACACCTTCAGGATTTGGCTATCGGTTACGAAGGAGAAACGGTATCAAAAAATATAAATTCCCGGATGACAAAAGGAGAGAGCATAGCTCTTGTTGGCCCAAATGGCGTTGGAAAATCAACGTTATTGAAAACGATCATCTCTAAGCTGCCTGCACTTTCTGGGAATTTCCGTTTTGGAACGAACGTCGAAGTCAGCTACTACGATCAGGAACAGGCTAACCTTATTTCCAATAAACGCGTACTCAATGAATTATGGGATGATTATCCCCTTAAACCGGAAAAGGACATACGAACCGTACTCGGTAATTTTCTTTTTAGTGGGGACGATGTTTTGAAAACCGTTTCCACACTAAGCGGCGGCGAAAAGGCCAGGCTAGCTCTAGCCAAAATGATGATGGAAAAAGGGAATTTTTTAATTCTTGATGAGCCAACAAACCATTTAGACCTCGACAGTAAATTGGTGCTTGAAAATGCATTGATCGATTATCCGGGAACCATTCTTTTCGTTTCACATGACCGCTATTTCATAAATCGGATAGCAACGAAAGTGATCGAGCTTTCCAAAGACGGAAACGAAGAATTCCTCGGTGATTATGATTACTACGTAGAGAAGAAACAGGAGCAAGCTGAAATCAAAGAACTTGAACAGGAAAATCACGCAAAAACCTTAGATGTAGCCGCAGAAAAAACAAATTATAAAATTGATAAGGAAGCAAAAAAAGCTGAACGCCAGCGAAAAAGGCGCATTGAGGAAATCGAGGCGGCCATGGAGCTTCTTGAAACCGAAATAAACGAATACAACGAACACCTTTGTGACCCAAATGTTTTCCAGGACCATGAGAAAGTAATGGAAGTCCAAACAAAGCTTGATGTAGCACAGGAAAAATTAGACCTGCTTCTCGAAGAATGGGCTGAACTGGAAGAATGACAATTGACCGAGTCAAATGACTCGGTCTTTTCTTTTCCAGTTAAAATGCCCCTAAAAGTTATCCACAAAATTATTAACAAATCACTTGCCGTTTACTAGCCATTGATTCGAGTTATACACATAATCCACAGAAACATATCCACTTATCCACAAAACTCCTGTTTATACACATGCAGTTTGATTGTCAAATAAACTTTATCCACAGAATATTCTATTTTTTTATTAAACACGATAAAAAGACAGGATCCCGAAGTTAAGGTCCTGTCTTCACGTCAATTATGCTTCTATATCCAATCCGGGATTTCCGTTCAAATCCAATCCGGACCGCTTACCTTTTTCAAACATGACACTGCCGGCAGCACCGATCATGGCCGCATTGTCCGTACAAAGGTAGAGGGGCGGAATGGATATATCCATAGGTAAATCCTTAAAAGCTTCCGTTAATGCTTCCCTCAGGCCTTTATTTGCCGCAACTCCTCCGGCGAGCAATACCTGTTTCACATTATATTCCTTGGCAGCCTTAACAGCTTTCATTACAAGCACTTCTATCACGCTTGCTTGGAAACTTGCCGCCAAATCTTTAGGTTCAATTTTTTCCCCGCGCTGTTCTGCATTATGCAAAGTGTTGATTACAGCTGATTTCAACCCGCTGAAAGAAAAGTCATAGCTGCCATCCAACCATGCCCGAGGCAGTTTCAATGAAGGTGAACCTTCTTGTGCAAGTCTATCGATATGAGGGCCACCAGGATAAGGGAGCCCCAAGGTTCGAGCCACTTTATCATACGCCTCTCCTGCTGCATCATCCCGCGTCTCACCTATCACCTTGAAAGAACCCGGTTCTTCCAAAAGGACCAATTCAGTATGACCTCCCGAAACGACCAAAGAAAGGGCAGGATATTGGATCTCCTGAATAAGTCTATTTGCATAGATATGGCCCGCTATATGATGCGTACCTACAATCGGGATTCCATGTGCAAAAGCTACAGCCTTAGCCGCATTAACGCCTATTAATAGTGCCCCTACAAGTCCAGGGCCTTCTGTAACGGCAATGGCATCCAAATCTTGATATGTCACACCCGCCTGAAGCAGCGCCTCTTCAAGAACAATCGTAATTTGCTCTACATGGTGACGGGAAGCTATTTCGGGGACTACTCCGCCAAAACGTTTATGGCTTTCTATTTGTGACGCCACGACATTGCTTAGTATCTCTGTTCCGTTTTTTATGACAGCTGCCGCAGTTTCATCGCAGCTCGTTTCAATTCCTAATATAAGTTGATTTGTTTTCATGAAAAATTCACCCACATAACATAAGCATCTTCTTGATTATCTGTATAATAATTTTTTCGGATTCCGCCCTTTTGGAAACCTAGTTTTTCATAAAGTGAAATGGCTACTGCATTACTGACACGGACTTCAAGCGTCATCCTCACCACACCCATTGCAATGGAGATTTCAATCATCTTCCTGAGCAAAGCTTCTCCAAGCTTTTGCCCTCGGTATTCAGGTAAAATTGCAATATTGGTAATGTGCGATTCATCAATGACAATCCAAGCGCCGCAATAACCAGCTATTTTCCCCTCATCTTCTATCACCATGTATACAGCATATTGATTATGATTCAATTCATTAAAAAAAGCTTCCCGGCTCCAAGGCAAAGCAAAGGATTGTTTTTCCACGTTAAGCACTTGGTCGATATCTTCCGTTTTCATCTTTCGGAACGTCAATGTTTTACTCATAGTAATCGGTCGCTTTCCTTTTTATTTCCCCTGCTGTTCAAGCCACTTAGCTTCTGCTTCAGCCATGCGAATATAATTCGGTACAAACTGGTGAACATCCACTTCAGTCTTGAGAAGACCAATGAAGGCAAGTTCGCTTGGTCTTGAGTTAAACGACTGTACCGGAGCAAATACTGCTAAATTGCCTAACGCTTCCGTAATCGCATCCCGATGGATGTCAACATCTTGACCAACAAATAAAACAGGACGATTTAATTCCTTCAATCGCATCGCCCACTCAGAGGATAGAATATTACAATCTTCCATGACTGTTTTTAACAGATCGTTTTTCATTTCATATAATCCAGTATAAATCTGCCCTCTTCTTGCATCGAACAAGGGAGATATCAACCCGTTAAAATAACGTCCATTTGCTGCTAAAACTTCTAAACTGGAAACACCTGATAACGGAATCTGAAGCGTCCAGGCCAAGGTTTTCGCAATCGTCACACCAATCCTGACGCCTGTATAAGAGCCTGGACCTTGAGCGATCACTATCTTAGTCAATTCCTTCGGATTAGTATCACAATCCCTTAACAGCGTCTCAATTGCTGGCATTACCCGCACCGAATGGTTTTTCTTTAGGTTCGTCGTATACTCACCAATTACTTGACTCCCATTTATCAGTGCAATCCCTAATGTGAAATTCGAAGTATCTATAGCTAAAACCTTCATCAAATAATCTCCTTACATAACGTTACATATCGTTCGCCTTTGGCTGCTAAGACAAAACGCCGGCTTGTATCACTAAGACGATAAATATAAATGGTCAAGATTTCATCAGGAAGGTGATCCTTTATTAAATGGGCCCATTCAACGACAGTCACACCATCACCATCAAAATATTCATCAAATCCTAAATCTTCTTCTGATTCACTTACCCGATATACATCCATATGATATAAAGGCAATCGCCCCATGTATTCCTTTATTATCGTAAAGGTAGGGCTATTTACTACTCTAGTAACACCTAACCCTTTAGCTAGCCCTTTTGTGAATGCCGTTTTCCCTGCACCTAGGTCACCTTCTAAAGCCAGTACATCTCCACTCGAAAGTTTTTGTGCCAATTTATGCGCAAATTGCGCTGTTTCTTCCTCATCCTGAGAAATCCATTCAAAATGTTGCATATATCAATCACCTTTATCATTATTAGGAAAACGTCCTATATTTCATGTCCGTTATGGAACAAAAACCATTCTATATGTAGTTTACCTTGTTTCAAAAGAAGAAACAAATAAGTTAGGGACAAATTATTTGAATTTCGGATAAAACAAAAAAACGAAACCTAAGTTTCGTTTTTTTTATGATTGCGGGGACAGGATTTGAACCTGCGACCTTCGGGTTATGAGCCCGACGAGCTACCGGACTGCTCCACCCCGCGA
>NZ_JBHZPF010000006.1:0-124465 GCF_042787975.1 Peribacillus sp. YIM B13482 | reverse complement strand
TAAAAGGTAAGACAAAGTTGATTGGAGCGGGTGTTCGAGACTCCTGCGGGAAAAGCGCGTCTAGGGGAGACCCCGCAGGCGAAAGCCGAGGAGGCTCCCCGACCGCCCGCGGAAAGCGAGTGCCCTACGTTCCAATCAACGGCCAAAGTGTACAACTCATAAAAAATAGACAAACTCGATTTTCATCGAGTTTGTCTACAGTCTGAGGGAATCCAAACGGATTCCCTTTTTATTTCTTTAAAAGTTTCTTAGTCTAGCATCGGGCAGACAAGCATATATTGAACCATGTATGAAATGGAGGTGCCTGTTTTTGCGTGTTTCGAATGTTACTGTCCGAAAACGGCTGGCAATCGCATTGGCAGTGGGTATCGTTGTTTTTTTTATCATTGATGTCCGTTTGGGAATTGTACAATTTTATTTAGGGGATAAGCTGACGGGGCTGGCTAAAGATTCCTGGAGCAGGAATATTCCTTTTGAAGCTAAACGAGGTGAAATCCTGGATCGGAATGGTGTCGAGCTGGCAACGAATATTTCTGCGCCAACAGTCTATGTCATCCCAAGACAGATTGAGAATCCTGGGGAAACGGCGGAACAGCTTGCTTCAATATTGGATATGACAAAGGAAAAGGCTTATCAATGGTTAACGAAACAGGCGATGAGCGTCAGAATCCCGGAAGGCAGAAAGATATCTCACGAAAAGGCGAAGGAAATTAAAGCATTAGGGATAAAGGGTGTTTATATCGCTGAAGATTCAAAGCGTCATTACCCATTTGGTGAATATCTTTCGCATGTTCTTGGCTTTACGGGCTCCGATAATCAAGGGTTGATGGGAATTGAATTGTCTTATGATAAGGAACTAAGTGGGGAAAAAGGATTTGTTAAATTTTATTCTGATGCGAAAGGGAAAAGGCTCGAAAATATGGCCGATGACTATAAGCCCCCTGTTGATGGTGATAACTTGAAGCTTACGATCGATAGCAAAATCCAGACAATCGTGGAGAGGGAGCTCGATAATGCGGAGGCGACATATAACCCCGATGGTCTAATTGCCATTGCCATGGACCCGAATACAGGGGAAATATTGGCGATGTCGAGCAGGCCAACCTTTGACCCAGCTAATTTTCAAAATGTACCTTCAGAAGTGTATAACCGCAATTTACCAGTTTGGAGTATATATGAACCAGGTTCGACTTTTAAGATCATCACCCTTGCTGCAGCGCTGGAGGAAGGGAAGGTCGACTTACAAAAGGAACATTTTTATGATTCCGGACATGTGGAAGTGTCAGGTTCTACACTGCATTGCTGGAAAAGCGGAGGACATGGGGATCAAACTTTTCTTGAAGTCGTCGAGAACTCATGTAACCCTGGTTTTGTAGAATTAGGGAACCGGCTTGGTAAAGACAAGCTGTTTAAATATATAAATGATTTCGGGTTTGGACAAAAAACGGGGATTGATTTAACCGGAGAAGGAAAAGGAATCATGTTCAACATGGATCGAGTGGGTCCTGTTGAGCAGGCAACCACTGCATTTGGACAAGGTGTTGCCGTAACGCCCATTCAGCAGGTGACAGCGGTATCGGCGGCTGTGAATGGCGGTACGTTGTATACGCCCTATATCGCAAAGGAACTGGTGGATCCAAAAAATGGAGAAGTACTGATGCGAAAGACCCCACAGGCGAAGAAAAAAGTAATTTCAGAAGCAACCTCGAAGAAAGTCCGAGAAGCACTTGAATCCGTTGTTGCTAAAGGGAGCGGTAAAGGAGCATTCGTGGAGTCGTACCGAGTCGGCGGGAAAACGGGTACAGCACAAAAAGCTGAAAATGGCCGATACCTTGAAAATAATTATATTCTCTCATTCATTGGTGTCGCTCCAGCGGATGATCCGCAAATCGTTGTCTATATAGCGGTGGATAATCCGAAAGGAACAGTACAATTCGGTGGGGTCGTTGCTGCTCCGATCGTAGGGAATATCATGGAGGATTCACTTAGGGCCATGGGCATCAAGCCAAGAAAAAACCAGATTGAGAAGGAAACGGTTTGGACGGATCCTGTCATGGTTGAGGTACCTGACGTTGTGGGACTCAGCAAAAAAGAGTTGCAAACCCAGCTCATCGACCTTAAGCTGGATATTGCCGGCAATGGGGATAAAGTCATAAATCAAGCTCCGGATCCAGGTGTTAAAGTAAAAGAAGGGTCCACGATAAGAATTTATCTTGGCGAAAATACAGAATAAGTATAATATAATATATGAATAGTTAAAGCGGCTGAAGAATCATCAGCCGCTTTGTTTACGGAGTCGTGATAACCCCGTATAATTGAAATTGGCTTCTCGACAAGCCAAGACTAATCACATATAATGAATCCTCAAATTAAGTTGAGAGGGATGGAAAAATGAAGCTTCACAAATTACTATCTTATTTACACTCCTTATTTACGTATGAAGGAGAAAATCCTGAAATCACCTCCATTGAAAATGATAACCGTAAAGTCATAGACGGAAGTTTATTTGTTTGTATAAAAGGTTATACAGTCGATGGTCATGATTTTGCCCAATCTGCTGTAGAACATGGAGCTGCAGCAGTCATTGCAGAAAGGCCGCTTGACCTCGATGTTCCCGTGATCGTTGTCAGGGATTCAAGCAGGGCGATGGCAATGCTTGCCGATGCATTTTATGGCCATCCTACGCAAAAGATGCGCTTGATTGGAATTACAGGTACGAATGGAAAAACGACCACCAGTCACTTATTGGAAAAGATTTTCGAGGATCGAAATGAAAAAACAGGATTGATTGGCACGATGTATACAAAAGTTGCCGATACGGTATACGAAACTAAGAATACGACGCCAGATAGCGTTACACTGCAGAAGGCTTTTCATGAAATGGCCGAAGCGTCTGTTTCCACGGCCATTATGGAAGTTTCTTCGCATGCACTTGAGCTTGGTCGCGTCCATGGCTGTGATTATGATATTGCCGTTTTTACGAATCTCACACAGGATCATTTGGATTTCCATAAAACTATGGACAGATACAGGCAGGCAAAATCATTATTTTTCTCCCAGCTCGGCAATGCCTACATAGAAAACCGTCCAAAATATGCTGTTCTTAATGTTGATGATGAGGCAACAGCTGATTTCATTAAAGTGACCGCTGCTACAGTCGTTACATACGGGATAGACAAAGAAGCGGATATCAGGGCCAAGGACATAAAAATTGATGCAAATGGCACATCATTTACCTTGACAGCGGGCAAAGAGGAGCGTTTCATTCAGCTGAAGCTAATTGGTAAATTCAGTGTTTATAATGTTCTCTCAGCCATCTCAGCCGCTCTGTGCGCGGGTAACGATCTAGATGAGACCATTAGATCAATTGAGGATATAAAAGGTGTTGCAGGCCGTTTTGAGCTTATTACAGCAAATCAGTCCTTCCCGGTCATAGTTGACTATGCCCATACACCGGACAGTTTAGAGAATGTCCTAAAGACTGTTGGTGAGTTTGCTGAAAAGAAAATTTTTGTGATAGTGGGCTGCGGCGGGGACCGAGACAAGACAAAGCGTCCTATCATGGCCGAAATTGCATGCAGGTTGGCGACTGACCCAATTTTCACCTCGGATAATCCACGCAGTGAAGATGCTGCCCAAATCCTGCGGGATATGGAAGCTGGTGTAGCAGGCAAAGAATATACGGTTATCGAAGACCGCAAGCAGGCGATTAGTTATGCAGTTGCCAAGGCGGATGAGGGAGACGTTATTTTAATTGCTGGAAAAGGTCATGAAACATATCAATTGGTCGGTGACGAGGTGCTTCACTTCGATGACCGTGAAGAGGCAGAAAAGGCGATTCAAAGTCGTTTGGGTTCAGTATGAACCAGCGGTGAATTTGTCCCGTCAACAAACAAGAAATGACAACAAGCAGAATTTTATTTTGAATTGTGTTAGGAATGAGGGAGTAAGGAATGTTGGAACAAGTAATTTTTTATACGATTTTGGTGGCGTTTTTAGTAACCGTTCTTCTTTCGCCGGTTTTCATCCCGTTTTTAAGAAGATTGAAATTCGGGCAAAGTATCAGGGAAGAAGGCCCACAATCGCATCTGAAGAAAACGGGAACACCCACCATGGGCGGTTTGGTCATATTACTATCTGTTACTATCGCTACACTTGTCATGACTTTTAAATTTTCGGAACCATCAACCGAAACTTATTTATTATTATTCGTTACTTTAGGATTTGGTTTATTAGGTTTCTTGGACGATTTCATCAAAGTGGTGATGAAACGTAATCTAGGACTGACTTCAAAGCAAAAACTGCTTGGACAAATTGTGATTTCGGTCATCTTTTACTTCGTCTTTAAGCAGACAGACCGTTTTAATCCTGAATTGACGATTCCAGGTACAGACTATGCTGTTGATTTTGGCTGGTTTTATCTCTTCATCGTTATTTTCTGGCTGGTAGGTTTTTCGAATGCCGTCAATTTGACGGATGGGCTTGATGGACTTGTCTCAGGCACATCAGCCATTGCTTTTGGTGCTTTTGCCATTTTGGCCTGGAGTCAGTCACAATATGATGTCGCTATATTTTCTGTTGCGGTTGTCGGTGCAGTACTAGGATTTTTGGTATTCAATGCCCATCCTGCAAAGGTATTCATGGGGGATACAGGTTCCTTGGCACTTGGAGGAGCCATCGCTACCATCGCCCTGTTAACCAAGCTTGAAATCCTCCTGGTAATCATTGGCGGAGTCTTCGTCATTGAGACCCTCTCTGTCATCTTACAGGTAGGATCTTTTAAAACGACTGGTAAACGTATTTTTAAAATGAGTCCGCTTCACCACCATTATGAGCTTTCTGGCTGGTCGGAATGGCGTGTCGTCGTGACTTTCTGGACAGTGGGGCTGCTGTGTGCGGTACTCGGAATCTATTTAGAGGTGTGGATATAATTGAAAGAGACTGCAAAGTATTCAGAGAAAAAGATATTGGTATTAGGATTGGCAAAAAGCGGAGTGATGGCAGCTTCGCTTCTACATAAATTAGGTGCTTTCGTGACGGTTAATGACATGAAGCCATTATCGGAAAATCCTGAAGCCCAAGGACTTCTTGAACAGGGAATCAAAGTCATCTGCGGAAGTCATCCGATCGAGCTACTTGATGAAGGTTTCGAGTTGATCGTGAAAAACCCGGGAATCCCCTATCGGAATCCTATTGTAAAAGGGGCATTGGAAAAAGGGATTCCAGTTATCACGGAAGTTGAACTGGCCTATCAGATCAGTGAGGCCCCTTTCATAGGCATCACTGGTACAAATGGAAAAACGACTACGACAACATTGGTATTCGAAATGTTGAAAATCGGTGAAAAATCCCCGCTTATTGCTGGAAATATCGGTACAGTTGCTTCTGGTGTTGCTGAAAAAGCAAAATCCGATGACTCGATCGTCATTGAATTATCATCATTCCAGTTAATGGGGATAGAGGAGTTTCGTCCTGAAATCTCGATCTTGACTAATCTATATGATGCGCATTTGGATTATCATAGCTCCAAACAGGAATATGCAGAAGCAAAAGCTGCGATTACTAAAAATCAAATAGGCTCAGACTTCATGATTTTTAATGCAGATCAAGATGCCGTTTTATCCATGGCGAAAAAGACCAAGGCTGAACTTGTTCCTTTTTCAACTGAAGTGAAACATGAGAATGGCGCCTATGTGGAAGAAGGTGCCGTTTATTTCCGAGGAGAAAAAGTCATTGATGTTTCAGAGATAGCCCTTCCTGGAAAACATAATTTGGAAAATGTGCTTGCAGCCATCTCGGCGGCCAAACTGAAGGGTGTCGCTAACGAAGCCATTCAGACTGTCCTAAAAACATTTTTTGGTGTGGAACACCGTCTTCAGTATGTAGCGACGATCGAAAACCGTAAGTTTTATAATGATTCGAAAGCGACGAACATCCTAGCTGCATCCAAAGCGCTAACATCCTTTACGGAACCTGTCATCCTATTGGCAGGCGGGTTGGATCGCGGAAATGAATTCGATGAGTTAAAACCGGCTATGAAAAATGTCAAAGCCGTGATAACTTTTGGCGAAACGGCAGAAAAAATTGAGCGGGTAGCCAAAGAAATAGGAATAGCGAATATAAAACGTGTCGATAATGTAGAAAAGGCCGTACCGGCAGCATTTGAATTTTCAAATGAAGGCGACTGTATTCTTCTCTCCCCTGCTTGTGCAAGCTGGGATCAATATAAAACTTTTGAGCAAAGAGGAGACATGTTTATGGAAGCCGTGCATAAACTTAAGTAAGAGCTTTCGCAAAAGAGAAGTGAACCTGCTTCTACGTTGACACCTTGGAAAAAAGCGATAATGAGCCGTTATCGCTTTTTTTTTGACTAAAGTGCTGACAAGCAATCAGCATTGATGTTTATATTCGTACAGGCTCGAAAAACTTCCTCGAGGTGGATGTCCGTGCCATTAAAAAAATCGAATCCCGATCTTATTCTCATTATCGTCACCTTAAGTCTTTTGACCGTTGGATTAATCATGGTTTACAGTGCTAGTGCCATTTGGGCAACATATAAATTTGATGATTCGTTTTATTTTGCTAAAAGGCAGTTGCTGTTTGCCTGCGTTGGTGTCATAGCCATGTTTTTCATCATGAATGTGGATTATTGGACGTGGCGGACTTGGGCCAAGATTCTCATCATCATATGTTTCATTATGTTATTGGCGGTGCTTGTACCAGGTATAGGGATGGCGAGAAATGGATCGAGGAGCTGGATTGGTGTAGGTGCCTTTTCGGTACAGCCATCTGAGTTCATGAAGCTAGCGATGATCGCTTTTTTGGCTAAGTTTTTATCCGAACGGCAAAAGCTGATCACCTCTTTTAAAAAAGGGATGCTTCCATCCTTGGGTTTAGTGTTTTTGGCATTTGGATTGATCATGTTACAGCCCGACCTTGGAACGGGAACGGTAATGGTAGGAACATGCATCGTTATGATTTTTATTTCCGGGGCAAAAATCAGCCATTTTGTCGGCTTGGGGCTAATAGGGGTAGTAGGTTTTATCGGCCTGATTTTGTCAGCGCCGTACAGGATAAAAAGGATCACATCTTTTTTGGATCCTTGGGAAGACCCTTTGGGCAGTGGCTTTCAAATGATTCAATCGTTTTATGCAATCGGGCCCGGTGGATTGTTCGGACTGGGACTCGGGCAAAGCCGCCAAAAGTTTTTCTATTTACCAGAACCGCAGACCGATTTCATTTTTGCCATACTTTCCGAGGAACTTGGCTTCATCGGAGGCTCTCTGGTCATATTGTTATTTGCACTCATGCTTTGGCGGGGCATTCGGATCGCACTTGGTGCCCCTGATTTATATGGGAGCCTTGTAGCGGTGGGAATCATTGCAATGGTCGCCATTCAAGTGATGATCAATATAGGGGTAGTAACGGGATTGATGCCAGTTACAGGTATCACCTTGCCTCTTTTAAGTTATGGCGGTTCATCTTTGACACTTATGTTGATGGCGATCGGAGTGCTCCTGAATATTAGCCGTTATTCAAGGTTTTGACATCAGGAAAATATATGGTTGGCAAAGGGAAGCCCTGTTATACGCAGGGTTTCCTTTTTTTATTCTTACGATGAAAACCCTTGCAGGAAACTGATTTTGGAGGATATCTTGCCGGAAATTAGAAATAAATGAAATGCCGCTTAAATATTACCATGTATGAATGTGGGGGAATCCATAATAAATATTGGCAATACTGCTTTGTTTAGACTATAGTATAAGAGGGTTAGGCCGTACTGGGGCTTGCTTCTGCTCATTTTTCTGTTTAAAAGGTATTATCAATCTTGTAAAATAAATGACCTCATGTAAGAGGAAATGAAAATCATAACTTGGAATTTTTGGAACAACAAGGAGGTTTATCATGGATAAAGTGATAAAGCAATTAACTGAAATGAAAATCGGCAAAGTTCTTGAACGAGAACCGCTTGCGAATCATACAACTATGAAAATTGGGGGGCCGGCTGATTTATTCATCGTGCCATCATCCATTGAAAATATAGAAAAAACGATGCAGGTCATCAAAGAACATGGGATACCATGGAGGGCGATTGGCAGGGGCTCGAACTTACTTGTAAGTGATGGCGGAATTGAAGGTGCCGTACTTAAATTGGGTAAAGGACTTGATCATTTCGAGTTGAATGGCTGCGAGATTAAAGCGGGAGCTGGGGTGTCACTTGTCAGCCTTTCCGTTCAAATTAGTAAAAAAGGATATGCAGGATTGGAATTTGCCAGTGGGATCCCTGGTTCGGTCGGCGGAGCTGTCTATATGAACGCTGGTGCGCACGGTTCCGATATGAGTGTAATCCTCAAGAAGGCGCATGTTCTTTTTGAAGATGGAACCCTAGCTTGGCTTTCGAAGGAAGAAATGGAGTTTTCATATCGAACCTCTCTACTTCAAAAGAAACGACCTGGAATCGTACTGGAGGCCATTTTTCAATTGACAGAGGGTAATAAAACCGAAATCGTTGAAAGAATGCAGAATAACAAGAATTATCGAAAAGAAACCCAGCCGTATAATCTGCCATGTGCCGGTAGCATATTCAGGAATCCACTTCCACATCATGCAGGTAAATTGGTGGAGAATGCCGGCCTGAAGGGACACTCGATTGGCGGAGCGCAGATTTCACCGATGCACGGAAACTTTATCGTTAACACAGGTACTGGAAGTGCTGCGGATGTTCAAGCCTTGATACAGCATGTGAAGGATACTGTGTATGATAAATTTGAAATTGAAATGGAAACAGAAGTGGAAATTATCGGCCGGAAATAACAGAGGATTTATTCTTTATATCCAAATATTGTGTTATAATGTGATACCTTTTAAAGTTTATTAAAAACAAATTTTAAGTTTGTCTTGAATCGTACTGTGTCATAAACCATCCATTTTTTCAGGAAGAGGTGAATGGGATGGAAAAGGGAAAAATCGTTTCCATTGAGGACCGCATCCCGAAATTAAAACAATTAAGAAAAAGCAAAGCAAACAGGCGACTTGTTCTTTTGCTTTCCCTTTTCTTCATTCTGGTTGCTTGTGTGCTGTATTTCTTATCCCCGTTGAGCTACGTGAAATCCGTGCAGGTAGAGGGGAATCGTTATTTTACTTCCAAGCAGATCATTAAATTGAGTAAGGTGAAGAAGGATCAAAGCATCTGGAAGGTTGACACAGGGACCGCCGCCGCTAATATCAAAAAAAATAAGGAAATAAAAAGCGTTCAGGTAACACCTGTATTTCCTAATTCCATTAAAATCACGGTTTCGGAACATAATAGGATGGCATATCTGTCCAATAATGGCAAGTTTGCTCCAATTTTGGAAAACGGGTCGGTTTTGGAGGAATTAGCAACAGGCGAAATTCCAGTATTTGCCCCGGTTTTAATTGGTTTCAAAGAGGGTAAAGCATTAAAGTTGCTTTTAGAAGAGCTGGACAAGCTTCCTGTCGAGATTCAGAATGCCATATCTGAAATTCATTATGCTCCAACCAAAACCGATGACTACCATATCGTCATGTTTATGAACGATGGGTTTGAAGTAAGTGCGACAAGCCGGACTTTATACGAGAAAATGATCCACTACCCATCGATTGTCAGCCAGTTGGATCCAAAGGTAAAGGGAGTCATTGATCTGGAAGTGGGTTCTTATTTTAAAGCATATGAAGACGCTGAACAAAAGGAAGGCACCAATGAGTAAAATTAATGGCAAACGGGTGGTCTTACCCCTAGTTTGCGTTGTTCTCGGATTTATGATTGCCTTCTCTTACAATCTGACCAAAGATGGTAAAGGAGTAGTGAAGGATAAAGCCTGGGATCAGGAATATGAGCTAAGGCAGCAACTGATCGAACAAGAGAAACAGAACAGGGATCTTCAGAATGAACTCCTTCAAAAGCAAGAAAATGTATCCAAAATTGAGAAAGACTTAGCGCAGGAAAAGCAGTTATTTTTCAATTTGGCCAAGGATACGGAAAAATACCGGATGTTTCTTGGAAAAGTGAAAGTGAAAGGCACAGGCCTTCAGGTGACTCTTGAAGATGGTACAGATATGGACTCAGAGGCCAATGTTAATAACTACCTGGTTCATGAACAGCATGTCTTCAAGGTCGTCAATGAACTATACATATCAGGTGCAGAGGCTGTTGCGATTAACGGTCAAAGGTTAAATCATGATTCTTACATAGTATGTAATGGGCCTGTGATCACAATTGATGGCCATCAGCATCCAGCTCCATTTATCATTTCTGCGATTGGGGACCCTGATGTCCTGGGTGCTTCACTGGACTTACCCGGTGGCATAAAGGAACAGCTGGTTAATGAGAATATTATCTTTACAGTGGAAAAGCAAAAGAATATCATTTTTGATCCAATTATTGGAGGGTGATTAGATCGCCGGATTCGATGAAAGATTGGTGAGAAACTGGAAATGAAAAAAAAGCTTTCTTTTAGTTTGGTTACTTTGATTGCTGGCTTCATGCTCGCAATTCAATTCAATTTGGTGAATCACCCTGTCGTTTCCGATACAAGGGATATGTGGGAGCTGAAAAATGATTTATTGAAAGAACAGCAGACCCAGGCGGAATTAATAGAGGGTATCAGTAAGCTTGAGGGGAAAATTGCATCCTATGAAACAAAGAAAAATGAGAGTAAAGAGGAAGTATTACGTGACACCCTGACCGAATTAAAGACTGATGCAGGTTTGACCGAAATAAAAGGTAAAGGGGTAATCGTGTCTATACAGCCTATAAAAGAAGAAATCCTTCTTGGTAAGAGGATCGAGTATATTTCACCTGTATTGATCATTCGGCTCATAAATGAAATGTATAGGTTTGGCGCTGACGAAATTTCCATTTCAGGACAAAGGTATATTTCAACATCGGTTATACGTGATATAAATGGGCAGCCGAAAATAGACGGATACCCTCTAGTTGATTACCCGGTCGAAATAAAGGCAATTACCGTTAATCCAACGAAATTGAAGCAGCGTATTGAAGGATCTGAACTTATGGATGATTTCTTTATAGATAATTTTGAAGTGCTGATTAAGGCACCTTCAGGTGAGTTGACATTGCCGGCCTACCAAAATGCTATTAATGTGGAACATATGGAACCCATTATGGATGGGGGGGAATCGTAATGTGGTTGCCAGTTTTTGGACTCTTGATTGGAATCACCCTTGGTTTTTTGGTGGATTTCGATATCCCCCATGAATATTCAAATTATCTCTCCATTGCCGTGCTTGCTGCTTTTGATACCTTATTTGGAGGCATAAGGGCTCATCTGCAAAACCTTTATGATGAAGTTGTATTTGTAACAGGATTCTTCTTTAATATTATTTTGGCCGCAGGTTTGGCTTTTCTAGGTGTACATCTTGGTGTAGACTTGTATTTAGCCGCAATCTTTGTGTTCGGCGTAAGGCTCTTTCAAAATATCGCCCTGATTAGAAGGATACTAATTGAAAAATGGTCCATTTCCCGTAAAAAGCAGAAAAAAAATCTATAATTTTAAAGGGAATTAAGTTGTAAATGACGAATAGTTTATGGCAGTATCTAGTTTAGAAATGATATCAGTTATGTTGAGAAGCGAACAATAAGCACTTTAAAACAGAAGAATCTACGAGTTTGTTTGGGAAATGATAAATGAAAAGCATAATGAATTAGCGAGTTGTTGTAATCAGTTCTGTTATTTTATAATGAATAAGTCTTTAGATATAAAAATGTTATTCTACTAATACATGTAAAACCTGAAGGAGGTGCCATGGAATGAACAGCAACGAAATATACGTAAGTCTTGACATCGGTACATCCAGTGTAAAAGTTATCATTGGGGAAATGGTCAATGACACATTAAATATAATCGGCGTTGGAAATGTTAAATCAGAAGGGCTCAAAAAGGGTTCAATCGTCGGTATAGATGAAACCGTCCAATCCATTCAAAAGGCTGTCGAACAAGCAGAACGGATGATTGGGATGGAGATAACAAAGGTAATCGTAGGTATAAGTGGAAATCACGTGACGCTTCAGCCTTGTCATGGGGTAGTAGCGGTATCCAGTGACAATAAAGAAATTACTGAGCATGACGTTTTCCGTGTCAGGGAAGCGGCGGAGTTAATAACGATACCGTCCGACAGGGAAATTATCGACGTGGTGCCGATTCATTACAAAGTTGATGAACTTGATGAAATCAGTGATCCAAGGGGCATGATAGGTGTTCGATTGGAAATGAGAGGGATTTTAATCACAGGTCTTCGGACAATTTTACATAATACGCTGCGTTGTGTGGAAAGGGCAGGGTTAGAAATAACCGATATCGCTCTTCAACCCTTAGCCGCAGGTTCCCTTGTTTTATCCAAGGATGAAAAAGAACTTGGTGTGGCACTTGTCGATATTGGGGGAGGTTCCACGACTCTTGCAATTTTCGAACAAGGCTATTTACAATATACGTCTGTGATACCGATAGGCGGGGAAACACTTACGAAGGATCTTTCCATCGTTCTAAGGACTACGATGGAAGAAGCTGAGAAAATAAAAGTAAAGCATGGACATGCCTTTTATGATGACGCGTCTGAAGATGAAGTATTCCAAATACCGATCATCGGCAGCGACCAGCAGCAACCCTGCAACCAGTTAATGCTTTCGGATATCATTGAAGCGCGTGTGACCGAAATATTCGAGTTGATTCAAGATGACTTGAGAAGACTTGGCTTCCAGGATATTCCGGGTGGTTTTGTGTTGACCGGGGGCGTAGTTAAGATGCCGGGAGTCCTGGAGCTTGCTCAATATGTGTTCCAAAACCGCGTCAGGACAGCTGAACCGAACTACATCGGTGTTAGGGAACCACATTATACGACAGCTGTTGGTCTGATTAAACACGCATGCAAGAAAGAGAGAATGCAAAAAAACACCGCTAATAAAACTCCTGTAGCAGCTGGACAAGCACAAGAAGATAATGACCAGCGTAGCCAAAAGGTTTCTCAGAAAAGCAAAGAGAACACGGCTAAAAACCAAGGTGAAAAAGGTGAATCTAAATTCAAAAAAATCCTGGGTTACTTTTTTGAATAACAATCATTAAGAATCGGGAATTTCGTCAAAATAGGAGGATTGTCATGTTGGAGTTTGATTCTAATTTAGAACAATTAGCAACGATAAAAGTAATAGGTGTTGGCGGCGGCGGAAACAATGCGGTAAACAGAATGATCGAGCATGGTGTACAGGGTGTCGAGTTCATTTCTGTCAATACAGACGCACAGGCACTTAATCTATCAAAAGCAGAAATTAAAATGCAAATCGGTGGGAAGCTTACACGCGGTCTAGGTGCAGGCGCCAATCCGGAGGTAGGAAAAAAAGCTGCAGAAGAAAGCAAAGAGCAGATTGAAGAAGCGCTTAAAGGTGCCGATATGGTATTCGTAACTGCTGGAATGGGCGGCGGTACTGGAACGGGAGCGGCTCCTGTCATCGCTGGCATTGCTAAAGATTTAGGGGCTCTTACAGTGGGTGTTGTTACTCGTCCATTTACTTTCGAAGGCCGAAAACGTGCAACACAGGCTCAAGGCGGCATTTCATCCATGAAGGAATCGGTTGACACACTAATCGTCATTCCGAACGACCGTCTTCTTGAAATCGTCGATAAAAGCACGCCAATGCTTGAAGCGTTCCGTGAAGCCGATAATGTTCTACGTCAAGGGGTACAAGGGATTTCAGATTTAATTGCAGTTCCAGGTCTTATTAACTTGGACTTTGCCGATGTTAAGACCATCATGTCCAACAAAGGTTCCGCTCTTATGGGAATCGGGATTTCCTCCGGGGAAAACCGTGCAGCAGAGGCGGCAAAAAAAGCCATCTCCAGTCCGCTGCTTGAAACATCGATTGATGGTGCCCAAGGCGTACTGATGAATATAACAGGTGGAACGAACCTAAGTCTTTTTGAAGTCCAGGAAGCGGCCGATATCGTGGCTACTGCATCCGATCAAGACGTAAACATGATTTTTGGTTCGGTTATCAATGAAAACCTTAAGGATGAAATCGTCGTTACTGTGATTGCCACAGGCTTTAACGAGGTTGAAGCTTCAATAAGGCCTACTGGACGTCCCACACTCGGACAACAGCAGCAATCAAGACCTCAGGCACAACAAACGCCACAGTCAAACGTGAAGCGTGAAGTGAAGAGAGAAGAAGTCAATGAACAGCCTGCACGTAATGCTAATCAAGGTGAAGAGGCTTTGGACATTCCAACCTTCCTCCGTAACCGTAATAGACGTCGTTAATATCGACGTCATATGCCGTTCCCATTTGGGGACGGTTTTTTGCCGTTTAAAAGATGCATGCCTAAAAAAGCACTCGATTCCAAGGACTTTGGAATAATGGGACTTTTCTCGAGTGGTGTCACTCGATTCCAAGGCTAGCTGAAATCTTAATAATAGCATCCTTGATTGATGTCTAAATGTCCCTATGCGGTGGAAGACCTGTTTCCGCTGCATGATGGAGTATCTGGGGTAAGTACCCTCTTTTCGTTAAGCTTTCGTTCACTTTTCATACGTAAATGAAAAAAGAAAAGAGCATCGAGAAATTATTAAACTTTTATAACATAAATCGACAGAAGTAAAAGGGAGCAGGATAGACTCTAAGACAGTATTGAAAATATCAATAGCTGTTTTTCTACAAAAAGGGTAAAAATGACTGAAAAACTCTTAAGTTTTCAGTACAAAAAGTGACACACTTTCTTAGGGCAGGTACGCTATACTTTTTGCTAGTGGAAGGTTAGCTCATAAAAGGAGGGTAGGTATTTGACCTTATATTTAGATGTGATCTGGTTATTGAATTGGTTATTTGATTGCCTCCTTTTATATTGGACCGCCATCATCCTCAAACGAAGGGTAGCTCTTTGGCGGGTATGCATCGGCGGGCTGATAGGCTCCCTCATTATCGTATTGGCATTCACTCCTTTTTATGCAATTGCCGACCGAGTGTACATGAAGATTTTAGTATCCCTGGTCATGGTGCTAGCAACCTTTGGGTTTAATAGGTTAAAACTTTTTATGAAATCGGTGGCCACCTTATATTTTGTGACGTTTTTATCGGGAGGAATCCTTCTTGGACTTCACTACCTATTTGAATTTCAAATCGTTTCCAAGGACCCTGGCCAATATGCAGGAATCAATCGTTTTGGTGACCCTGTCAGCTGGATATTTGTAATGATTGGCTTCCCGCTCGCTTGGCAATTTTCCAAGAGGACACTTGAAGGGATGGAGATGACAAAGCTTTCGCATGAACAAATGGTTTCGGTCTCGGTTAAAATTTCTGACTTTGAAGGTACGTTTCATGGATTGGTGGATAGCGGCAATCAATTATATGATCCGATTACACGTTCCCCAGTCATGATCATTTCACTTTCAGGCGGGGAAGCGGGAATTCCAGACGATATGCTAGAGCTCTTTAAAAACCCTGATAACCTGATTAGCCAGGAAGTACAGCCCGAGTATTCATGGACTGGTAGAATGCGTGTCATCCCTTTTAAAGTCGTTGGTCATGAACACCAGCTGTTAACCGCAATCAAACCGGATTACATTAAAATCTTAAAAGGAGAAAAAGAATATCATGTTAAGCAGGGTCTCGTATCGTTTACCTTTCAGCAACTCTCTCCCGACAATAGCTATCAATCTATCGTTCATCCGAAAATGTTAACCGGGATACCGGTGCAAAATGCCTCCTGAACTTTTTGATTCACTCTAAATTTAGACCCATAATCCGTTTATTAGAAGGGAGAATTATTTTGAAGAAATTCATTCTTCGGCTCACTTATTTTTGGTACAAACTATTGTTCAAGCTCGGATTGAAAACGGACGAAATATTTTATATAGGAGGGAGTGAGGCACTGCCACCGCCCCTTTCAAAGGAAGAAGAGGCAATACTGATCAATAAATTACCCAAGGGCGATGAAGCTGCACGATCGATCTTAATTGAACGGAATTTAAGGCTGGTTGTTTATATTGCCAGGAAATTTGAAAATACGGGCATCAATATTGAAGATTTAATTAGCATTGGTACCATAGGTTTGATCAAAGCTGTGAATACATTCAATCCTGAAAAGAAAATTAAACTCGCTACATATGCTTCGAGATGCATCGAGAATGAAATATTAATGTATTTACGTAGAAATAATAAAATCCGTTCTGAAGTTTCTTTTGATGAACCCCTGAATATTGATTGGGATGGAAATGAACTTCTGTTATCCGATGTTCTTGGGACGGACGATGACATTATCACGAAAGACCTCGAGGCAAACGTTGACCGCAAGCTGTTGACGAAAGCACTTACGCAGTTATCCGAGCGTGAAAAACAGATAATGGAACTCCGGTTTGGACTTGCAGGTGGAGAGGAAAAAACCCAAAAGGATGTTGCCGATATGCTGGGGATTTCCCAATCTTACATTTCACGTTTGGAAAAAAGGATTATTAAGAGGCTTCGAAAAGAATTTAATAAAATGGTGTAAAAAAATAAAGTGGATAAATGCCAATTAAATCAATACTTTGGCAGCCATAATGAAAAATAATGGTGATTTTCAGTTCTAGCCATGTGCATATTTTTTCCTCCCGCGGAAATACTGTTTTTTGTACAGCGCTCCTGTGAGGAGGGAATAATTTTGTCTCGTAATAAGGTTGAAATCTGCGGTGTGGATACATCAAAATTACCGGTTTTAAAGAATGAAGAAATGAGAAAACTCTTCAAAGAACTGCAAAATGGCGATATTTCAGCAAGAGAGAAACTGGTAAACGGGAATCTTCGACTCGTTCTAAGCGTCATTCAACGCTTCAACAATCGGGGAGAGTATGTAGATGATCTATTTCAGGTAGGCTGTATAGGGTTGATGAAGTCGATAGATAACTTTGACCTAGGTCAAAATGTTAAGTTTTCAACGTATGCTGTACCGATGATTATTGGAGAAATCAGAAGATATCTTCGTGACAATAATCCGATTCGGGTATCCCGTTCTTTGAGAGACATCGCTTACAAAGCTTTACAGGTAAAAGAAAAGCTCATAAGCCAGACCCTTCGTGAGCCGACAGCTGAAGAAATCGCCAAGGTGTTGGAAGTACCTCATGAAGAAATTGTTTTTGCACTAGATGCTATACAAGATCCAGTTTCCCTTTTTGAACCGATTTATAATGATGGCGGGGATCCGATTTATGTACTCGACCAACTGAGTGATGAAAAAAATAAAGATAGTACCTGGATTGATGAGATAGCTATAAATGAAGGAATGAGACGGTTGAATGACCGGGAAAAAATGATCCTTCGCAAACGTTTCTTCCAAGGGAAGACGCAAATGGAGGTAGCCGAGGAAATTGGCATTTCACAAGCGCAGGTATCCCGATTGGAAAAAGCGGCAATCAAGCAAATGAATAAAAATATCCAACAGTAGAAGCTGGACATGAGAAAAAGTTAGCTGAAGCGGGTAGGGCAAATGCCGATTACCCGCTTATCAGCAACTTTTCCATAGCGGCTTTTTTATTTTGTGAAAAACCCCTTTCAGAAGGGAAGTCATGAAATGAATGGACGTTTATTTATCGTATTCTTCATCCTTGAGTGAATCATGTCATATACATAGGAATAGGACCAACATCCATGATGAAATTTTGAGGAGCTGAGTGATGTGACCAGGATTTCCGAATTTCAAATTAAGGATATCGTCAATATAGCGGATGGAAAGAAACTAGGTAATATGTCAGATCTTGAAATCAATACGTCCACAGGGAAAATAGAGGCCATCATCGTTTCAAATGGAACAAGGCTAATGGGCTTCTTCGGCAGGGAACAGGATATAGTAATCCCATGGCGCAAAATAAAAAAAATAGGTGCGGATGTCATTCTTGTTGAACATCAGACAGTATTTCAAGCTGAGCTGAAAGATGAACGGTTTTAAAGGTACATGGCGCAAATATATGATACACTAGACTAAAAAATAAAGAGGTTAAAGGATGAAAGAGCCATTTGTTTTAATAAAAGACCAATATATGCTCATTGACAGCTGGAGACAACAAAATCTCCAGCTCGTAGCGGGCTTCACCACAAAGAATGGGGGAGTCAGTTCAGGGGATTTCCAAACATTGAATACCGGTTTTCATGTCAAGGATAAGCTTGAAGATGTCCAGGGAAACCGCAGGATTTTAGCCGATAAGCTGTTGTTTCCGCTTAATGAATGGGTAGGGGCCGAGCAGACGCATGAAACGAAAATCCATCATGTTACCGAACGCGATGGCGGGAGGGGTTCGATGGATTATGATTCAGCCTTTAAGGCAACTGACGGATTCTATACGAAGGATCAAAATGTTTTATTGACTCTTTGCTATGCGGACTGTGTGCCTTTATACTTTCTTGCTCCGGCACATGGTTTGATTGGGGTGGCACATGCCGGCTGGAAGGGTACCGTTAATGGAATTGCACGAAAAATGGTTGAGGCATGGCTAAATGAGGGTATAAAGGCAACGGAGATATTTGCTGTTATTGGGCCGTCGATTTGTTCTAAGTGCTATGTAGTTGATGCTAAAGTCATCGATTTAGTGCAGAATTTGCTGGTAGATAATGACGAAAAGCCCTATAATTTAATCAGTGAAGGACAATATCGATTGGATCTTAAGCAACTTAATGCATTGATTCTTCAAAAATCAGGAATTCCAAAAAGTCAGATCGACGTTTCATCATACTGTACAAGCTGTGATCATGAATTGTTTTTTTCACATCGCCGCGATAACGGAAAGACAGGTAGATTGATGAGTTTTATCGGTTGGAAGGAGGATTTAGGGTAACAGTGAAAGTAGTGGACAATTTAAAAAACATCGAAGAAAAAATAAATATAGCATGTGAAAATAGTGGCAGGGACCGTGAAGGTATAAAGTTAATCGCAGTGACAAAATATGTTTCGGTCGAGAGAGCAAAGGAAGCATTGGAAGCGGGAATAAGCGATTTGGGTGAAAACCGTGACGAAGGGCTATTGAAAAAATATGAAGTGCTGAAGGACAAGCCCAACTGGCATTATATTGGCTCCATGCAAACACGCAAAGTAAAAAATGTCATCGATAAAATTGCGTATATCCATTCATTGGATCGCATTTCTTTGGCAGAAGAAATTCAAAAACGCGCAAATGAGCCGATAAACTGTTTAGTGCAGGTGAACGTTTCAGGTGAAGAATCAAAACATGGCTTGAATCCTGAAGCGACAATGGATTTCATAAAAGGGTTATCTCATTTTGATAAGGTGAATGTTGCAGGATTGATGACGATGGCTCCATTGACTGATGATCAACAGGTTTTGCGGGAGTGCTTCCGGAAACTAAAGGGCATCCAGGCGGAAATACAAAATGCCGGTTTGAAGCATGCTCCCTGCACTGAATTGTCCATGGGGATGTCCAATGATTTCATGCTTGCCATTGAGGAAGGCGCTACAATGATTAGGATTGGTACTGCACTTGTAGGCGAATAATTTTAAGGAGGTACGCTATAGATGTCATTCGTATCAAAATTTAAATCTTATTTCGCGCTGGATGATGAGTATGAGTACAAGGATGAAGAGTTGGAAGAAGAGGAGGCTGAACCTAAAGCCGTGAAGTCAGCTAAACAACAGCAGCCCGCTTCTGCAGGGAATAATACCAATCAGAATATCGTAAGTTTGCAAAGCGTACAGAAATCTTCTAAAGTAGTATTATTGGAGCCTCGAGCTTATGCAGAAGCCCAGGAGGTAGCTGACCATTTAAAAAATAGACGTGCAGTAGTTGTGAACCTTCAACGAATCCAGCATGATCAAGGAAAGCGAATCATCGATTTTCTAAGTGGGACTGTCTATGCAATCAGCGGGGACATCCAAAAAATCGGAACAGATATATTCTTATGTACCCCGGACAACGTCGATGTTTCCGGTAATATTACCGGCTTCGCCGCCGATGAGGAGTACGAAGAAGCGAGGTGGTAATGGTTAATGGGTTTAGTGCTTCAAGGTTTATATTATTTAATTGAAATTTATTCAATGGCATTAATCGTTTACATATTGATGTCATGGTTCCCCAACGCAAGGGAGACATCGATTGGTCAATTCCTGGAAAAGATTTGCGAACCGTATTTAGAACCGTTCAGAAAGTTCATACCGCCACTTGGCATGATTGATCTTTCACCGCTTGTGGCCCTGCTGGTGCTTAACTTTGCCAGCGGTTATGGAATCTATTACCTACAGACTTTAATAGGATGATCAACAACAATTAACCTAACATGCATATTACTACACAGTCGGAAAATTTCCGCTGTGTAGTAGCAACGAAGAACAATTAAATCAATTCCTTATGATCGACCATTAATTTGATAACTAAGGAGCATTTATTCAATCATGAGTATTTATCAGCATTTCAGGCCGGAGGAAAAAGATTTTATTGATCAGGCAATGAATTGGATCGATCAGGTCAAGAATTCCTACGCTCCGAAACTATCTGATTTTCTTGATCCGCGCCAGCAGGAAATCCTTACTTCCTTATTAGGGAATGATCCGGATGCGAAAATGCAATTTAATGGCGGGAGCGATTTCGTAGAGCGAAAGCGTGTGCTCATTTACCCTGATTATTACTCTCCTGAACCATCGGATTTCAATATCTCCTTATACGATATCTCCTATCCAAAAAAGTTTGTTACGCTTGAACATAGGCAAATACTTGGAACCTTGATGTCACTAGGGGTAAAACGTGAAAAATTTGGTGATATAATAGTGACGGAGGAGCATATTCAATTTATCGCTGCCGGAGAGATGGATTTATACCTCACAGGAAACCTGGAGAAAATAGGTAGCGCTTCCGTTTCGATCAAAAGGCTTCCAATCGAGAATATCATCCAAGTTAATGAAAAATGGGAAGAGCAGGTCACCACAGTCAGTTCCCTTAGGCTTGACAGTGTGCTATCGTCCGTCCTGAATATGTCCCGTCAAAAAACCCAGGCCTTGATAACATCAGGAAAAGTAAAGGTTAATTTCAAGCAAACGGAAAACGTCTCGGAAGAATGCCGTGAGGGTGATACACTTTCAATCAGAGGTTTTGGCAGATGTAAAATAGCTTCAATTGATGGGAAAACCAAGAAGGATAAGTGGAGAGTCTCGTTAGGCAGACAAAAATAATTCAATATCAAGCAGGATTCATACATTTATTGTCGAATATAGAGTTTTAACATACTAGAGTAGAAACCGTTCTGGAGGTGCCGTAATGCCCTTAACCCCGATAGATATACATAACAAGGAATTTAACAAAGTATTTCGAGGGTATGATGAAGATGAAGTAAATGAATTTCTCGATCAGGTCATTAAGGATTATGAATTGATTTTGAGAGAGAAGAAAGAACTTGAGGATAAGCTGAACGAGACTTATGATCGTTTGGGACATTTTACGACAATCGAGGGTACACTAAATAAGTCGATTATTGTCGCACAAGAGGCAGCCGAAGAATTAAGGCGCAATGCCCAAAAAGAAGCGAAACTGATCATAAAGGAAGCAGAGAAAAATGCGGACCGGATCGTCAATGAGTCACTTGTGAAAGCAAGGAAAATAGCGATGGATATCGAAGATTTGAAAAAGCAATCCAAAGTATTCCGGACACGTTTTAAAATGCTTGTCGGAGCGCAGCTGGATTTGCTGGACAATGACGATTGGGACCACCTGCTGGATTATGAAGTAGATGCGACTGAAATAGAATTAAATGAGAAAGTGGAAGAGGAAATTTAAACGATTCCTTGACTTTGAACACTTTTTTCGCATATAATTTTTTAACAATACTATTCATTATGACATTAGACGATGACAGGGAAAGTAAATTCTTCACACACTTATTTTTAGCGAACCGGGGATGGTGAAAGCCCGGAATAAGCGAAGATATTGAAGATCACCCTTGAGTTCTGAGTTGAACCTGCTTTTGCAGAAAGTAAATGAAGCGTTTCATTCACGTTACGAATGCTCGAGAGGTTGGATTCACTTTGTGAATCTTTCTAACCAGGGTGGTACCGCGGGAAGCAAAGCTTTCTCGTCCCTTTTTTAGGGATGAGGGGGCTTTTTATTTTGGCCGGATATCAAGTCATCGGTTCGAATGAATTTTTATAAAGATGGATGGAGGATTTTATAATGGAATACAAAGATACCTTATTGATGCCTAAAACTGAATTTCCAATGCGGGGGAATTTACCGAAACGTGAGCCGGAAATCCAAGAAAAATGGAATGAAATGAACATCTATAAAAAAGTGCAAGAACAAACGGAAGGACGGCCTTTATTCATTTTGCATGATGGACCACCATATGCTAACGGCGATATCCATATGGGCCATGCAATGAATAAGGTTTTAAAGGATTTCATTGTCCGATTTAAATCGATGAGCGGTTTTCAAGCACCGTATGTACCTGGCTGGGATACGCATGGGCTTCCAATCGAAACGGCATTGACAAAAAAAGGCGTGAAACGGAAAGAAATGAGCATTGCCGAATTCAGAAAGCTTTGTGAAGAATATGCTTATGTTCAGATTAACAATCAACGTGAGCAGTTTAAGAGAATTGGGGTCCGTGGTGATTGGGATAATCCTTATATCACATTAAAGCCTGAATATGAAGCACAGCAAATCAAGGTCTTCGGTGAAATGGCGAAAAAAGGCTATATTTATAAAGGGAAAAAACCTGTTTACTGGTCTCCATCAAGTGAATCGGCCCTTGCCGAAGCTGAAATTGAGTATCAAGACAAACGTTCTGCATCGATCTATGTTGCTTTTGAAGTCACAGATGGCAAAGGTGTAATCGAAGAAGGCGTAAAGATCATCATCTGGACAACAACTCCTTGGACGATCCCGGCTAACCTTGGTATCTCATTGCATCCGCAATTAAATTACGTAGTAGTGGCTGTCGAAAATGAAAAATTCTTAATTGCCGAAGCGCTACTTGAATCGGTTACAGAAACTTTAGGCTGGGATAACCCGTCTATCTTGAAAACAGTAAAAGGGAGCGAGTTGGACCGCGCTGTTGCCAAACATCCTCTTTATGACCGCGAATCTTTAGTGATGTTGGGTGAGCACGTAACAACTGAAGCTGGTACGGGTTGTGTTCATACTGCACCTGGACATGGTGAAGATGACTTTATCATTGGGCAAAAATACGGCTTGGACGTACTTTGTCCTGTAGATGAAAAAGGGGTCATGACGGAAGAGGCAGGAGAATTTGCTGGATTATTTTATGATCAAGCGAATAAACCAATTACTGAAAAATTAACAGAAGCAGGCGCGTTATTGAACTTGACGTTCATTACACACTCTTATCCACATGACTGGCGGACGAAGAAACCAACGATCTTCCGTGCAACGGCACAATGGTTCGCCTCAATCAAAGACTTCCGCAGTGAACTTCTGGAAGCAATTGAAGAAACAAAATGGGTACCCGCTTGGGGTGAAACGCGCCTATTCAATATGGTCCGTGACCGCGGGGATTGGTGTATTTCCCGTCAACGTGCATGGGGCGTGCCAATTCCAGTCATTTATGCAGAAAATGGCGAGCCGATCATTACGGATGAAACCATCAACCATATTTCAAACCTATTCCGCGAACACGGTTCAAACATCTGGTTTGAGCGTGAAGCGAAAGATCTTCTGCCTGAAGGCTATACACATGAAGGCAGCCCGAATGGTATCTTTACAAAAGAAACGGATATCATGGATGTATGGTTCGACTCCGGTTCTTCTCATCAGGCAGTACTTGAAGAAAGAGACGACCTGCAGTGGCCTGCTGATCTTTATTTAGAAGGTTCCGATCAATACCGCGGCTGGTTTAACTCATCACTTTCAACAAGTGTTGCGGTCACAGGCAAAGCGCCATATAAAGGCGTGCTGAGCCACGGGTTCGCATTGGATGGCGAAGGTCGTAAAATGAGTAAGTCGATTGGGAACGTCGTCCTGCCATCTAAGGTCATGAACCAACTTGGTGCAGATATTTTACGCCTTTGGGTTGCTTCGGTGGATTACCAATCGGATGTCAGGGTTTCCGATCCTATTTTAAAACAAGTTTCTGAAGTGTACCGGAAAATCCGTAATACATTCCGCTTCTTGTTAGGGAACTTGGATGGATTCAATCCAGAAACCGATAAAGTGGCAGTCCAAGAATTACCTGAAGTCGACCGTTACATGCTAGTTAAATTGAATAAGCTGATCACACAATCGAAGCTAAGTTATGAAAATTATGAGTTTGCCACAATTTATAATATGGTCAATAATTTCTGCACACAGGATTTAAGTTCGTTCTACCTTGATTATGCGAAAGACATTCTTTATTGTGAAGCACCAAATGGAAAAGAGCGTTTGGCCATTCAAACGGTTCTTTACGAATCATTGGTCAGCTTAACGAAATTGGTGTCACCAATCCTCTCTCATACAGCTGATGAAGTATGGGCTTTCATTCCGGGAGTGACGGAAGAAAGTGTACAGTTGACATTGATGCCTAAGGAAATTTCCATCGATGATGCTGAAATCATTGAAGAAAAATGGACGGCGTTCATGAATGTCCGTGATAATGTACTGAAAGCATTAGAAGAAGCCCGGAACCAAAAAGTCATCGGAAAATCACTGAACGCAAAAGTGATGGTATATGTTAATGAAGAAACGAAGAATTTGCTCGATAGCATTAAGGAAAGCTTTGAACAGTTATTCATCGTTTCCGAATTTGAAATCGCTGGCAATGTTGCAAATGCCCCGGCAGAAGCGGTTAAACTTGAGGATATAGCGATCCTTGTTACAAAAGCAGAAGGTGAAACGTGTGAACGTTGCTGGAATGTTTCGAAAGAAGTAGGTCAAGTGGAAGAACATCCAACACTTTGCCCACGTTGTGCAACAGTCGTGAAGAAGCATTATGTGAATCAATAATTCCAAAAGGAAGGCCGGTCCCTTATGAAGGGACCGGCTTTTTTGTGGGAAAGAGAACAGAAAGGGCTGTAAGCATCCTACATTAGGGAATGTTGACTTTTTCTTCATTATCCAATATTATCCGTACTATAAAAAACAGACTTCTGTTTTTCGTATTAGTTATTATTTCTAGTTTATGCTACAATTCAAAAGTGAAGATTTGATTAGTTTGGGGGAAAAAGTGTGTTTTATTATTTAATAGCCCTTTTGGTCATAGCTTTCGATCAGCTGACAAAATGGATGATTGTGCAAAAAATGGAGTACGGAGAAAGCATTGAAATTATTGAAAACCTTCTATATATCACCTCGCATCGTAATCGTGGGGCAGCATGGGGAATTCTACAAGGTCAAATGTGGTTTTTCTACATCATCACCATCGCTGTCATTATTGGACTTGTCTATTATATTCAGAAGATGGCGAAGGAAAGCCGTTTGCTTGGAGTTGCACTTGCTCTCATGCTAGGCGGTGCGATTGGTAATTTCATCGATCGTGTTGCTCGTCAGGAAGTAGTGGATTTCGTTCATACCTATATTTTCAGCTACAGTTTCCCGGTATTTAATGTTGCTGATGCTTCGCTTTCAATTGGTGTCGGATTGCTCGTGATTCATATGTTTTTAGAAGAAAAAAACGCTAAGGAGAAAGATAATGGATAAAAGGTTATACAGCATCGATGAAACACTAAAAGGAGTTAGGATTGATAAGGCTCTCTCCACTTTGAATGAGGAATGGTCACGTACTCAGGTCCAACAATGGATTAAAGATGACCATGTTTTAGTAAATGGCTCGGCTATAAAGACGAATTACAAAGCTATTCCTGGCGATACGATCGAAGTGACGATTCCTGAACTTGAGGAATTGGATGCAGTAGCAGAGGAAATGAATTTGGATATCTATTATGAAGATGCTGATGTACTCGTGGTTAATAAACCGAGCGGTATGGTCGTCCACCCAGCACCTGGACATGTATCAGGCACGCTTGTAAATGGCTTGATGGCTCACTGCAACGATCTTTCTGGAATCAACGGTGTGATGCGACCTGGAATCGTCCATCGAATCGACAAAGATACATCTGGTCTATTGATGGTTGCAAAAAATGATATGGCACATGAAAAACTTGTGCAGCAGCTTGTTGACAAAACGGTTACCCGTAAGTATCAAGCTGTAGTTCATGGAGTGATCCCTCATGACTTCGGAACAATTGATGCACCGATCGGCCGGGATAAAAAGGATCGCCAAAGCATGACTGTCACAGATTCAAATTCCAAAAATGCTGTTACACATTTCCGGGTCATTGAACGTTTCAATGACTTCACTTTGGTGGAATGCCAGCTTGAAACAGGCAGGACGCATCAAATCCGTGTTCACATGAAATACATTGGGTTCCCACTTGCCGGAGATCCGAAATATGGTCCGAAAAAGACCCTGAAATTAGATGGACAAGCATTGCACGCCGGTCTTCTGGGTTTCATTCATCCACGTACAAATGAGTATATGGAGTTCGAAGCTCCGATTCCGGAAGAGTTTGAAAATCTAATTAATCAATTGCGTAGAAGTAAGGATTGACAAATACGTTTTTCTGATATATTATAATAACAACTTAATAAGAACCTTTAACACAGTTCAGAGAGACTGAGAAGGAAACGGATGCGCAAATTGGGATAATTCTACCCATGGCGATAAAATCCTCATGCCTTCTTGGCATGAGGATTTTTTATTGAAGAAAACCAATCAGAAATAGGGAATCGGGGTGGCCGACATGTTGAATGAGAAAGCCATAGTACTTGATGAACAGGCCATTAGCAGAGCCTTGACGAGAATTGCCCATGAAATTATTGAAAAAAATAAGGGTATTGAGAATTGCGTCTTAATCGGGATCCGTACACGCGGGATTTTCCTCGCCGACCGGCTTGCAAAGCGCATCAATCAAATAGAAGGTAAGGAAATAGAGCTGGGTGAACTGGATATTACACTTTATCGCGATGACCTCTCGAAAAAGTCCAATGATGGGGAACCCGTAGTAAAAGGTTCAGACATTCCGGTCAATATCAGCAACAAGAAAGTGATTTTAGTGGATGATGTTCTTTTTACCGGCAGAACCGTTAGAGCGGCAATGGATGCTCTGGTGGATTTGGGAAGACCTTCGCAAATCCAGCTCGCGGTATTAGTTGACAGGGGACATAGGGAACTGCCGATACGTGCGGATTTCGTCGGAAAAAACGTTCCGACTTCCCAATCTGAAAAAATTACAGTTACTTTAACAGAAGTAGACGAAATAGATCAAGTCACTATATTAGAAAAATAAACAACATGAAAATTTCATAACCCTTTTAAAGACAGTCCAGAGAGGCTGGCAAAGGGAGTCAATCGGGAGAGTTGTGTCTATGTATAGGCATTCCGCCTTCTGAGAAACCCTCTTTGTATAAACTGCAAAGAGGGTTTTTGCAGTCTTGATGCAATTTTCATGAGGGGGATTCGGAAATGGAAGAAACAAAAAGGGACATCGTACTGGATGTCGAGGACGTGCCAAAGGCTGGCCAGTGGATTACGTTAAGCATCCAGCATTTGTTCGCCATGTTCGGAGCAACGGTACTGGTGCCATTCTTGGTTGGGTTAAGCCCGGCGGTAGCACTGGTTTCAAGCGGATTAGGAACACTTTCATACTTATTGATTACAAAAGGTCAGATTCCTGCATATCTCGGTTCATCTTTTGCCTTCATTACGCCAATCATCGCGGCAAAGGCTTTAGGAGGACCGGAAGCGGCCATGATCGGCTGTTTTGCAGCAGGGTTCATATATGGGATAGTAGCTTTGATTATCCAAAAAGTAGGATTGCGCTGGCTAATGAATTTGCTTCCTCCAGTTGTGGTTGGCCCAGTTATCATTGTAATCGGGTTAAGCCTCGCTGGAACGGCCGTGGACATGGCGATGTATGATCCGCAAAAAAATTACAGTGTCACTTATATTATAATAGCGCTAATAACTTTAGCGGTAACCATCATCTGCAACGTGTTCTTTAAGGGATTCATTAACTTGATTCCTATATTGATGGGAATAATAGTTGGCTACAGCTGTTCAGCAGTTGCGGGAATTATAGATTATGAACCAATTAAATCTGCACAATGGTGGGAAATGCCGAAATTCATGTTTCCTTATATAACCTATACACCGACCTTCTCATGGGAAGTCATTGCGATCATGGTCCCTGTGGCTGTCGTCACTTTATCAGAACATATCGGGCACCAGATGGTACTGAGCAAAGTAGTCGGAAGAAATTTTTTGGAAAAGCCCGGTTTGCATCGCTCGATTTTAGGAGATGGGGCAGGAATCATGATTGGTTCCTTAATCGGTGGGCCACCGCTCACATCATACGGTGAAAATATTGGGGTCCTGACCATGACAAAGGCATTTAGTGTTTATATCATCGGGGGGGCAGCGTTAACTGCAATCATCTTTGGCTTTAACGGTAAGATTTCAGCAGTCATCAGCTCGATTCCTACAGCAGTGATGGGCGGCATTTCCATCTTACTCTTCGGAATCATCGCATCAAGTGGCTTAAGGATGCTGATTGATAATAAGGTTGATTTTGACAAGAAAAGAAACCTGATGATAGCTTCAGTCATACTGGTGTTAGGAATCGGAGGCGCGTTTGTACAACTATCGAAAACAGTATCGCTTTCCGGCATGGCACTTTCAGCCATCGTCGGGATCCTTCTTAACTTGATTCTTCCGGAACGGGAAAAAATATCCGGAGACATCTTTGAAAAATAAGTGAAACTGCATCAAAACAATAGATCACCTTTTAAAAGAAGTCCAGAGAGGCTTAAAAGGGTGTTGCTGTAAAGATGAATGAGAACGGGATAAAATGATGAACCATTCCTCGTACTCACAATTCTTTATGACCTACACCCTATCCTTAATGGCGGGGTGTTTTTTATCCCCCGCATCACAAATGTGAAGGGAGCAGGATCGATGAAAATGTTATTTACGATGAATGAATTAACTATAACTGACATTGAAAAAATATTACATGAGGCTGAGGGATTTGCCAACGGATCTGGCTGGAATCCTAAACAGCAGACCACAGTTGCCAATCTGTTCTTTGAACCAAGCACACGAACAAAATCAAGCTTTGAAATGGCTGAAAGAAAACTGGGTCTTGAGGTCATTCCTTTTGATGCGGGTACATCATCCGTGTTAAAAGGGGAAACCTTATATGACACTGTTAAAACGTTCGAAGCAATAGGCGTCAATGCCTTGATCATCCGTCATGAGCAGGATAATTACTTTGACGAGTTAAAAGAGAAAATCGGTATTCCGATAATCAATGCAGGGGATGGATGCGGAAATCATCCAACCCAGTCATTACTTGACTTATTGACGATAAAACAGGAGTTTAAACGTTTTGAAGGGCTGAAGATTGCGATAATCGGGGATGTGAGGCATAGTCGGGTTGCAAAATCGAATGCAGAAGCATTGACTCGTTTAGGAGCGAATGTCGTATTTTCAGGTCCGCCTGGATGGTTTGACAGAACCAACAGTTTAGGAAGATATGAAGACATCGATCAAGCGATGGCGACATCGGATGTAGTCATGCTGCTCAGAATACAGCATGAAAGGCATATCGAAAAATACGACCAGGCAAATGGAGATTATCTGGAGAATTTTGGTCTGACCAAACAACGTGAAAAAAATATGAAACCGGGTGCGATCATCATGCATCCTGCACCAATAAACCGCGGTGTTGAAATAGACAGTGAATTAGTCGAATGCAGCCGCTCAAGAATTTTTAAACAAATGAAAAATGGCGTGTTCATAAGAATGGCCGTATTGAAAAATGTGCTTGAACAATCCGAAGGGGGAATCAACCATGAAAACTGTAATCAAAAATGGAGTATTGCTAGATAATCAAAATTCATTCAAAAAAGCGGACATTGAAATAGAAGGAAAGGTCATCACAAAAATCGGCGAGAACTTATCAACGGAAAATTGTAAGGTTGTTGACGCTGAAGGGTTACTTATTACATCAGGGTTTATTGACCTGCATGTCCATTTGCGCGAACCGGGCGGTGAACATAAGGAAACAATCGCAAGTGGAACGCTTGCAGCGGCAAGAGGCGGTTTCACTACGGTAGCGGCGATGCCTAATACAAGGCCAGTTCCTGATACAGTGGAAAACCTTGAAGCTCTTAACCGAAAAATTGAAGAAACGGCGCATGTCCGGGTCCTCCCTTATGCATCCATAACGATTAGGGAAGCCGGCAAGGAGTTGACCGACTTTTCTTCATTAAAACAAACGGGTGCTTTCGCCTTTACGGACGATGGCGTAGGAATTCAAGAAGCCGGGATGATGTTTGAAGCGATGAAACGGGCAGCCGCACAGGATATGGCCATAGTAGCTCATTGTGAAGATAATAGCTTAATCAATAAAGGCTCCGTCCATGAAGGAAGATTCTCAAAGGAACAGGGGATCAATGGAATTCCGTCAGTATGTGAAGCTGTACATATTGCCAGGGATATCCTCCTTGCGGAAGCGGCAGACTGCCATTATCACGTTTGCCATATATCCACGAAGGAATCGGTTAGAACGGTGAGGGATGCCAAACGTGCAGGTATTCGTGTCACAGCCGAAGTTACACCGCATCATTTATTATTGTGTGAAGATGATATACCGGGACTTGATACGAATTATAAAATGAACCCGCCATTAAGGGGGCGTGAAGATCGGGACGCGCTGATAGAAGGACTGCTTGATGGAACAATCGATTTTATAGCAACAGACCATGCCCCGCATGCGGCTGAGGAAAAAGCGCAGGGAATGCAGCTAGCTCCTTTCGGAATAGTGGGATTGGAAACGGCCTTCCCGTTGCTTTACACCGAATTGGTTAAAAAGGGCGTCATAACATTAAAGCAATTGGTCGATTTCCTGACGATCAAACCAGCTGAAAGTTTCTCGCTTCCTTATGGAGAGCTAAAGGAAGGTGCTACTGCCGATATCGTGCTCATCGATTTGGAAACGGAAAAAGGAATTAATAATGAAGAGTTTGCTTCAAAAGGAAAAAATACACCTTTTAATGAGAAGAAATGTTATGGCTGGCCAGTCATGACGATTGCAGAAGGAAAAACAGTTTGGGAAAAAGGACGTGTTCAAGGATGAAAAGACAACTAATTTTAGAAGACGGTACGGTTTTCCTTGGGGAAGCATTCGGAGGGGACGTAGAAAAAATAGGTGAAGTCGTTTTTAACACAGGAATGACAGGATACCAGGAGATTCTATCCGATCCATCTTATTGCGGTCAAATCGTTACACTTACGTATCCATTGATCGGGAACTACGGGATAAACCGGGATGACTTTGAATCCATCAATCCGGCAATATCAGGATTCGTCGTTAAGGAAACAGCAGAACTTCCTTCAAACTGGCGAAACCAATCATCTCTTGATGAATACCTGAAAATGAAGAACATACCTGGAATAAGCGGAATCGATACGAGAAAGCTGACAAGGATCATCAGGAAATCTGGTGCACTTAAAGGAGCGCTCTGCAATATCAATAAAGATGCCGAAGAGGTTGTTTCCCAGTTGAGAGCAACGGTAATTCCTTCTAATCAAGTGAAACAGGTTTCAACAAAAACACCATATTCAAGCCCGGGCAGAGGCCCGCGGGTAGTTCTTGTAGACTATGGCATGAAGCATGGGATTTTACGTGAGTTAACGAAGCGCGGCTGTGATGTCGTGGTTGTGCCTTATAACGTTACCGCTGAGGAAGTGATGCAATATCACCCAGATGGTGTGATGCTTTCAAACGGTCCTGGAGATCCGAAAAGTGTTCATGAAACGCTTGAAATGATCCGTACAATCCAAACGGAAGTGCCATTATTCGGAATCTGTTTAGGACATCAATTATTCGCACTTGCAAACGGGGCGGATACGGAAAAATTAAAATTCGGTCATCGAGGCTCTAACCATCCGGTTAAAGACCTTCGTACCGGGAAGATATCCATCACATCTCAAAATCATGGATACACAGTCGAAGAGCTTTCCATTAAAAAGACTGATCTTATTGTGACACATACAGCATTGAATGACGATACGATTGAAGGGCTGCGCCATAAAAAATATCCGGCTTTCACCGTACAATATCACCCGGAAGCATCACCAGGACCGGAAGACGCCAACTACTTATTCAATGAATTCTTACAAATGATTGAAGCTGCAAACACCAAGGGGGAAAAAACATGCCAAAACGCACTGATATAAAAAGCATCCTAGTAATTGGTTCCGGTCCGATCGTCATCGGACAGGCCGCCGAGTTCGATTATGCAGGAACCCAAGCATGTATAGCCTTAAAAGAAGAAGGTTATCGAGTGATCCTGATTAACTCTAACCCGGCTACAATCATGACAGACAGTGAAATGGCCGATGCGGTTTATATCGAACCGATCACATTGGAATTTGTCAGCAAAATCATTCGTAAAGAGCGTCCAGATGCACTATTACCTACCCTGGGCGGACAGACTGGATTGAACATGGCAGTCGAGCTTGCCGAAGCAGGAATCCTTGAAGAATGCAATGTGCAAATTCTTGGAACGAAACTTTCCGCTATCCAACAAGCCGAAGACCGTGACCTTTTCCGTACCCTGATGAACGATCTTGGGGAACCAGTACCTGACAGCGACATAATTCATAATTTGGAAGAGGCTTATACTTTCGTGGAACGAGTCGGTTATCCGGTCATTGTTCGTCCGGCCTTCACGCTTGGAGGAACAGGCGGTGGGATTTGTGATAACGAAGAGCAGCTGATCGAGATTGTTGAGGGTGGCCTGAAAAGCAGTCCGGTTCACCAATGTCTGCTTGAGAAGAGCATTGCCGGTTGCAAAGAAGTGGAATATGAAGTGATGCGTGATTCCAATGATAATGCAATTGTCGTTTGTAATATGGAAAACTTCGACCCTGTAGGTGTCCATACAGGCGATTCAATAGTTGCCGCACCAAGCCAAACATTAAGTGACAGAGAGTATCAAATGCTTAGAAATACGTCTTTAAAGATTATCCGTGCCTTGAAAATTGAAGGTGGGTGCAATGTTCAGCTTGCGCTTGATCCGAACAGCTATCAATATTATGTCATTGAAGTGAACCCTAGGGTCAGCCGTTCGTCAGCACTTGCTTCAAAAGCAACAGGATATCCAATTGCGAAGCTAGCAGCAAAGATAGCAGTCGGTTTAACGCTTGATGAAATGATGAACCCTGTCACAGGCAAAACCTATGCGAGCTTCGAACCGGCACTAGACTATGTAGTTACGAAGATTCCGCGTTGGCCTTTCGATAAGTTCGAGAGCGCAAATCGCAGGCTTGGGACACAAATGAAAGCGACCGGAGAAGTTATGGCAATCGGCCGTACATTCGAAGAATCCATCTTAAAAGCTGTTCGTTCCCTTGAAGCAGGTATATACCATCTTGAATTGAATGACGAGTTTGAGGATGGAAAAATAGAGAAGCGGATCCGAAAAGCGGGAGATGAACGGTTATTCTATATCGGCGAAGCATTAAGAAGGGGGAAAACGATCGAAACCATTCACGAATGGAGCCAGATCGATTTATTCTTCTTGCATAAGTTGAAAAAGATAATCGACTTTGAGAAGGAGCTTCAAGAACATTCTTTTGATCGTGAAGTTCTGCAAAAGGCTAAAGAACTAGGATTTTCTGATAAAACAATCGCAGAAATTTGGGAAGTTCCCGAAATTGACGTTTATGAGTACCGGAAACAACAAGGGATCATCCCTGTTTACAAAATGGTCGATACATGTGCTGCGGAATTCGAATCGGAAACACCGTATTTTTATGGGACATACGAAGATGAAAATGAATCCATCGTTACCGAAAAGAAAAGTGTCATTGTCCTGGGGTCTGGCCCAATTCGTATAGGACAAGGTGTAGAGTTTGATTATGCGACAGTACATTCAGTATGGGCCATCAAAGAAGCGGGGTATGAAGCGATCATCATCAACAACAATCCCGAAACAGTTTCGACGGATTTCAGTATCTCCGACAAACTTTACTTCGAACCATTGACTCTTGAAGATGTCATGCATGTCATCGATTTGGAAAAACCAGAAGGGGTCATTGTCCAGTTTGGTGGACAGACGGCGATTAACCTTGCAGATGGTCTTGTTGAAAGAGGAGTGAAGATCCTTGGTACTTCACTTGAAGACCTGGATAGGGCGGAAAACCGTAATAAATTCGAAAAGGCACTTAAGGATTTAGACATTCCGCAGCCGAAGGGTAAAACCGCAACATCGGTTGATGAAGCGATCGTCATTGCTGAAGACATTGGTTACCCGGTATTAGTAAGGCCTTCGTATGTACTCGGGGGAAGAGCGATGGAAATCGTCTATAAACAAGAGGAATTACTGCATTACATGAAAAATGCTGTGAAGATAAATCCAGATCATCCTGTCCTGATAGATCGCTACTTGACAGGTAAGGAAGTCGAAGTCGATGGAATTTCCGATGGAGAAACGGTCGTAATCCCAGGAATAATGGAGCATATTGAACGTGCTGGCGTCCATTCCGGTGATTCGATTGCAGTCTATCCGCCTCAAAATCTAACGGAAAAACAAAAAGAGGTAATCATAGACTATACGACAAGATTGGCAAAAGGCTTGAATATAATTGGTCTCTTGAACATTCAATATGTCATCAGCAATGAAGAAGTGTATGTCATTGAAGTAAATCCACGTTCGAGCCGAACCGTTCCATTCTTAAGTAAAATTACGAATGTGCCAATGGCTAACTTAGCCACAAAGGTCATCCTGGGCCACTCACTTAAAAGCCAGGGGTATGAATCCGGATTAGTGCCAGAACAAACTGGGGTTTATGTAAAAGTTCCGGTCTTCTCTTTTGCAAAATTAAGAGGTGTGGACATTTCACTCGGACCTGAAATGAAATCGACTGGTGAAGTAATGGGAAAAGATAGCACACTTGAAAAGGCTTTATATAAAGGACTGGTCGCTTCCGGCTTCAAGATTGAGGGGCATGGTTCGGTATTATTGACGATATCTGATAAAGATAAGCAAGAAGCGCTTCTTTTAGCAAAACGCTTCCATAATATCGGTTTCAAGCTGATAGCCACCAGCGGAACTGCTGCCTTATTGGAGCAATCCGGAATACCGACTGCGATTGTCGGTAAAATTGGCGAAGAAGGCACAAACCTCTTGGATGTTATCCGAAACGGGGAAGCACAATTCGTCATAAACACTTTGACCAAAGGGAAGCAGCCGGAACGCGATGGTTTTAGAATCCGACGTGAATCGGTTGAGAATGGAGTGACATGCCTTACATCCCTCGATACGGCAGAAGCCATTTTAAGAGTGATAGAATCCATGACCTTCTCGGCAGAGGCAATGGGAAAAACGGAAAAAAGTCGTGAGGTGAGCTATATATGATCAAGAAGGAAAGAATGAAGGTGTTAACTCATAAAGAACTGGCCCCATCCATCTTTGAACTTACTCTTCAAGGAGAACTGGTTTCAGAGATGAAACAACCAGGCCAGTTTGTCCAAGTCAAGACAACAGAAGGCACAGAGCCATTGTTAAGACGCCCGATTTCAATTTCTTCTTATAACAGCAGTGAAAAACAGTTCACGATGATATACCGGGCTGAAGGTAAAGGAACGACGCTGTTATCACAGCGTAAACAGGCAGAAGCGGTCGATATCTTAGGTCCCCTTGGCAATGGATTCCCTGTTCATGAAGCAAAAAAAGGTGAAACGGCATTATTGGTTGGTGGTGGGATTGGTGTCCCGCCCCTGTATCAATTATCAAAGATGTTGGTTGCAAATGGTGTCAGGGTGATCCATGTATTGGGCTTCCAGACCAAGTCAGCCATCTTTTACGAGAAAGAGTTTAGTGAATTAGGTGATACCCATATTGCCACAGTGGATGGTTCATATGGGACAAAAGGATTTGTTACGACTGTGATTGACAACCTGGAACAGGAGTTTGCAACGATCTTTTCATGCGGGCCTACACCAATGCTAAAAGCATTGGAAGCGGGCTATCGTGAAAAAAAGCTTTACCTGTCCCTCGAGGAAAGGATGGGGTGCGGCATCGGTGCTTGCTTTGCCTGCGTATGTCATACAGGGGATGATCCAACTGGTTTCAGTTACAAAAAGGTATGCAGCGATGGACCCGTATTCCGGGCAGGAGAGGTGGTATTATGAGCAGGCTTTCAGTTGAGTTACCAGGATTACACTTGAAAAATCCAGTCATGCCAGCATCTGGATGCTTTGGGTTCGGCCGTGAATACAGTCAATTTTTTGACTTGGATATTCTTGGGGCGATCATGATTAAAGCGACCACTCCTGAGCCGAGGTTCGGTAACCCGACTCCGCGTGTTGCGGAAACCTCTTCGGGAATGCTGAACGCCATCGGTCTGCAGAATCCAGGTTTAGAAAAAGTCATCAGTAAAGAACTGGCTTGGTTAGGTGGATATGATGTCCCTATCATCGCTAACGTTGCGGGTTCACAAATAGCTGACTATGTAAAGGTTGCCAGTGACATAAGTAAGGTGGGGAATGTAAAGGCACTCGAATTGAATATCTCTTGTCCGAATGTTAAAGAAGGAGGCATAGCTTTCGGTACGGTACCGGAAGTTGCCAAAGAGGTAACCAAGGCGGTCAAGGAAGTATCTTCGGTTCCTGTATATGTGAAGCTTTCACCGAATGTCAGTAATATTGTGGAAATGGCCAAAGCTGTAGAAGAAGGCGGGGCTGACGGGTTGACAATGATAAACACATTAGTCGGCATGCGTTTGGATTTAAAAACCGGCAGGCCGATTCTTTCGAACAGAACGGGTGGGTTATCTGGTCCTGCAATAAAACCTGTTGCGCTCCGGATGATTTATGAGGTGAGCCAGCAAGTGTCGATTCCAATAATCGGAATGGGCGGAATCGCTACAGCAGAAGATGTCATTGAATTTTTCTATGCAGGTGCCAGTGCTGTTGCGGTGGGAACCGCCAACTTCGTGGATCCCTTTGTATGCCCGACCATAATCGAAGAATTACCGAAATTGTTGGATGAGCTTGGGTTTGACCATATTTCAGAATGTACCGGAAGGAGCTGGAAGCAGAATGAAGCAGTCACTAATTATCGCCCTTGATTTCCCGGACCTCATTCAAACGGAAAGATTTTTGAGTCAGTTCCCCTCCGAAAAACTCGCTGTAAAAGTGGGGATGGAATTATTTTATCAGAATGGACCAGCAATTATTTCTTACGTAAAAGAGCAAGGCCATGATGTGTTTTTGGACTTGAAACTTCATGATATTCCGAATACGGTCAAAATGGCCATGACAGGTTTGGCAACTTTAGGAGCTGACATGGTCAATGTACATGCTGCGGGTGGTCAAAAGATGATGGAAGCAGCTATGGAGGGTCTGGATAAAGGAACGTCAGCTGGAAAAAAACGTCCTTTATGCATAGGGGTTACCCAACTGACAAGCACGTCACAAGAACAAATGAACGTTGAGCAAAACATTGCCGGTTCTCTGGAGGACTCGGTCCTCCATTATGCAAAGCTTACTCAACAGGCAGGATTGGATGGCGTTGTCTGTTCCACTCATGAAGTAAAGAACATACATGAACGCATCGGACTTGAATTCTTAACAGTCACACCTGGAATCCGAAGTGCAGGTGGACAGACGCATGATCAAAAGAGAATTGCCACGCCTGAACAGGCAAGGGATTTTGGAGCGGATGCCATCGTTGTCGGGAGAGCCATAACGGGAGCTAAAGATCCATTAAAGGCCTATTTGGATATGAAAGCAGCTTGGGAGGGAATTTCATGTTAAATCAAAAGATAGCTGAACATTTATTGGAAATAAAAGCAGTGTACCTACAGCCGAATGACCCCTTCACTTGGGCATCTGGAATTCAATCACCCATTTATTGCGACAACCGCTTGACCCTTTCGTACCCAGAAGTCCGGAAGGAAATAGCGGAAGGGCTGAAAGGATTGATTGAACAGCATTTCCCTGAGGCTGAACTGATCGCAGGCACAGCAACTGCCGGCATTCCGCATGCAGCTTGGGTGAGTGAAAAATTAAATGCACCCATGTGCTATGTTCGCTCCAAAGCTAAGGAGCACGGAAAGGGCAATCAAATCGAAGGCCGAGCTATTCCAGGACAAAAAGTTGTAGTTGTGGAAGACTTGATTTCAACCGGAGGCAGTGTAATTACTGCTGTTAACGCACTAAAAGAAGCTGGCTGTGAGGTTCTTGGAGTTGTTTCGATCTTTACTTACGAATTGGAAAAGGGAAAAGAAAAATTCAATGCTGAGGGTATCACTAACCATTCGTTGAGTGACTACTCGACTTTGATAAAAGTCGCAAATGAAAAAGGGTATATAACAGCAGATGAATTGGAAAAGCTAAAAAAATGGCGGGAGAATCCGGCAGATACTGCTTGGATTTCAGCATGAAAATGGAGGTGGCCCAATCACTCAGGATTGGGTCACCTCTATTTTTTTACCATTCAATCCTTTACTTCTTCCTTTAAGCGAATGACAATATCGGCATCTGGAGTAATATATAAGGTTTGCTGCTGATCATAGATCACGAAACCAGGCTTTGAGCCATTCGGTTTCTTAACATGGCGAACTTGTGTAAAGTCAACGGGCACTGAGCTCGATTGCTTTGCTTTACTGAAGAAAGCTGCTAATACGGCCGCTTCTTTAATCGTTTTTTCACTTGGTGATTCATTTCGAATCACTACATGTGAGCCAGGGATATCTTTGGTGTGAAGCCAAATCTCATCACGGCGAGCGAACTTATTCGTTAGGTAATCATTTTGTTTATTATTTTTCCCAACAAAAATGAGATCTCCATCGGTAGCATAATATGTTTCAAGCTGAGGTTTTGCATTGGCTGGCTTTTTCATGCCTTTTTTCTTTTTTTGCCGGATGTAGCCTTCTTCCTGAAGTTCTTCGCGAATCTCCTCTATATCTTTGGGGGAAGCTGATTGGAGCTGCTGATGCAAGGCATCAAAGTAGGCCAATTCCAATTTTGATTTTTCGATTTGCTCTTGAACGACACCGACTGCATTTTTAGACTTTTGGTATCTCGAGAAGTACTTTTGTGCATTATCGGATGGATTTTTTAATGGATCAAGCGGGATGATGACCGTACCTTGTTCTTCATCATAATAATTGACGACTTCAATTTCCTTCATGCCTTTTTTCATTTGATATAGATTAGCTGTAAGCAGCTCACCGAACAACTGATACTGTTCCCCGCGTTCCGTATCTTTTAATGTTCGTTCAAGCTTCCCGATTTTTTTTGAGTTCTTTTCCATTTCATTAGTAATGAAACGTTCTACATCCTGGCTCTTTTGCTTAACCCGATCACGTTCTGCCTTTCCGAAATAATAACGGTCGAGCATTTCGCATAATGAAGAAAAAGTACGCTGTTTTCCTGTCAGATGCTCTAGTGAAAGCATATAAAAAACTTCTTTATTGCCATCTTGTTTGATCGTCGCGGCATAGTTATGTTCTGAGATTTCTTGGATAAGCCCTGAAAAAGCTGATGGAAGGGTGGTGCTGTTGGCCAATCCAGCCCGGTAAACGGCTTCCTTTGCAGCTAAAGGTGAAATTCCTGAAAAATGGGCAACAAGCTGTTTATCTAGTTTTCCTGCATTGAAGTCAATATTCTTCCTGATATCGTCCTCCGTAGCATTGAAGGGATTATCCTTTTCTTGTGCGGGTGGCACCTTATATTCCTGGCCGGGCAATATCGCCCGATAGCTGTTCACTGCATAGGAAACATGCTTAATGCTATCTAAAATCATATTCCGTTCTTTATCGACTAAAACAATGTTGCTGTGACGCCCCATGATTTCAATGATTAACTGCTTTTTAGAAACATCTCCAAGCTCATTGCGGCCTTTCACCTCAAAGATGATCATCCTATCAAGTTCATATTGATAAATATCTTCTATCGTATAGCCTTCGAGGTGCTTCCTAAGAAGCATACAGAACATGGGTGCTTCTTTAGGATTTTCATAACTTTCTTCGGTCAATTGCACCCTTGAATAACTTGGGTGGGCTGATAATAAGAGTTTATGGTTCTTACCTCCAGCACGAACAACCAGTATTACTTCATTTTTATAAGGCTGATGTACCTTATTGATTCGTCCACCTTTTAATATAGAAGCGATTTCTTCCGTCATCGCTTTCGTAAATAATCCATCAAATGACATTCTATTTTTACTTCCTTTACATAAGATTTTCTATGATACTAAATTCTGCAGGGCGTTATCGATGTATCAGGATCGGCCCATTTTAACTGTATTCACTAATTCAGTTGAACTGGGTGAAAAGCTGGAGTTGCAGTTCAGGAATATTGAATGGATGCGATTTTAATAGATTCGTGATATTAATTACAAAGTTTGTCCATTCATTATATTATCCGGATCGTTCTTCTTTCCGCAATTCTGTTTAATTATAGCATTATTTTGGACGAGTCTGAATAATCATGGAAGAAGAGCAGGTTGTTTTATGTATCGGTAAGCGGCAGGTGTTGTTGGATGAGTAAAGCGAGAGCGCCTGTTGAGATGGATACAGGAGCCTATTTCATTCTATTCAAAGGGATGTGTGATACTTGATGGAGTTCAGGAAAATGAATAATCAAGAAATGGAGAAAGCGCTTCAAACAAACGTTACACACGGTTTGGACGATGATGAAGTAAAGGACAGGCTGCGAAAGAATGGCTTTAACGAATTGAAGGAAGGTGAAAAACAATCAGCCATCCTGTTATTTTTCGCACAATTCAAGGATTTCATGGTCATAGTTTTACTTGCCGCGACCTTAGTCTCCGGGATTTTGGGCGAATATATCGATGCGATTGCCATCATGGCTATTGTTTTTTTGAATGGATTACTTGGTTTTTTTCAAGAACGGAAGGCTGAAAAATCCCTGGATGCCCTAAAGGAAATGGCAGCGCCGCAGGTCAACGTACTTCGGGATGGACACTGGCTGAAAATCCCTTCGAGAGAAGTTGTTGTGGGGGATATTCTGAAGTTTTCGAGCGGTGACCGAATTGGTGCCGATTTACGGATCGTCGACCATTCAAGCCTTGAAATTGAAGAGTCTGCCCTTACCGGTGAGTCACTCCCGGCTGTTAAATGTTCTGATCCATTGATGAATGAGGTCGAAGGTATCGGTGATCAGGAAAATATGGCTTTTATGGGAACGATGGTTACAAGAGGGAATGGAGTTGGAATCGTAATCGCTACAGGAATGAATACGGCGATGGGAAAGATTGCGAACCTCCTGCAGACTGCAGAAACAAAAGAAACACCTCTTCAAAAGCGATTGGAGCAGTTAGGGAAAATTTTGATCGTCACGGCTTTAATATTAACCGTGATCGTGGTGCTGACTGGCGTCATTCAAGGACATGACCTCTATACGATGTTTTTAGCCGGGGTATCTTTGGCTGTTGCGGCGATTCCCGAAGGCTTGCCAGCCATTGTTACTGTAGCCTTGTCTTTGGGCGTACAACGTATGATCAAACAAAAAGCGATAGTCCGCAAGCTTCCTGCAGTAGAAACGCTTGGCTGTGCAACGGTAATTTGCTCAGATAAAACAGGTACACTGACGCAAAACAAAATGACGGTGACGAAGGTTTGGAGTGGGGGGAAAACTTGGGATGTCGGCGGGACTGGTTATAATCCTGTCGGTGAGTTTTCTTTAGAGGGAGTTTCAGTTGCTCCGAAAAACCAAAATGCCTTGCTTCAAATAATTACATTCGGCATGCTCTGTAACAAAGCTGAGTTAAATGAGAATGGCAAACGATATATATTAGAAGGTGATCCGACAGAAGGGGCGATGTTGGTCGCGGCAATGAAAGCGGGTTTGACAAGGGAACACTTATCTAAGCGGTTTACGGTAGTCAAGGAGTTTCCATTCGACTCGAGCCGCAAAATGATGAGTGTCATAGTGAAGGATGATAAAGATAATCATTTTGTCATCGTAAAAGGGGCCCCTGACGTATTGATCGCCCAGAGTGACACGATTCTATGGGAAGGAAAGTCGGAAATATTGAATCGCGAGAGTAAGGAAAGGGTGCAACAGGACATGAATGAGCTTGCCTCACAGGCACTTCGAATGATTGCTGTTGGTTATAAACCCCTTCCCAAAGGAACGATTTTGCTTCATGAAACAGAAGCGGAGCGCAATTTGACCTTTATGGGACTGCAGGGCATGATTGATCCCCCCCGCCCAGAAGTGAAGCAGGCAGTTAAGGAATGCAGGGATGCTGGGATCAAAACAGTCATGATTACTGGTGACCATGTAATAACCGCAAAGGCAATAGCTAAAGAACTTGGTATTTTAAAAGGAAAAGACCGTGTACTTGAAGGAAGGCAATTGGCTGGTATGGAAGTTGGGGAACTTGAGGAAGTTGTTGAAAGTGTGTCGGTATTTGCCCGCGTTTCCCCAGAACATAAATTAAAAATCGTAAAAGCCTTGCAAAATAAAGGACATGTCGTCGCAATGACAGGGGATGGTGTCAATGATGCACCTGCGATAAAATCAGCGGATATAGGTATATCAATGGGTATAACTGGGACTGATGTCGCTAAGGAAGCATCTTCCTTGATATTGGTTGACGATAATTTTGCCACCATTAAATCAGCCATCAAAGAAGGCAGGAATATTTATGAAAACATCAGGAAGTTCATCCGTTATTTGCTTGCTTCCAATGTTGGGGAGATTTTGGTCATGTTTTTTGCGATGCTATGTGGCTTGCCATTACCTTTGATACCAATCCAGATTTTATTCGTGAACCTTGTTACGGACGGTCTGCCTGCGATGGCGTTGGGCCTGGATTCCCCAGAAGAAGATGTAATGAAAAGAAATCCAAGAAATGCAAACGAAGGTGTTTTCGGACGAGGGCTTGGCTGGAAGATCATCTCACGCGGTTTTCTGATTGGTATTTCTACATTGATAGCATTTTATGTGGTATATCGTGCAAATCCGGGTAACCTTGCTTATGCACAAACAATCGCGTTTGCAACCCTGGTACTAGCTCAGCTAATACATGTTTTCGATTGCAGAAGTGAACGTTCGATCTTCTCGAGAAATCCATTCGGTAATTTTTATCTAGTGGGGGCAGTACTGTCCTCCCTGTTATTAATGCTAGCAGTCATGTATGTGCAGCCTTTGCAAACCATCTTCCACACTGTACCGATTTCAGGAAGGGATTGGCTATTGGTAATAGGAATGTCATCCATCCCAACTTTTTTACTGGCTGGAACCTTTTTAGCAAGAAAAGCACAATGAAATATGATATAATCTTTAAGGTGGTAGAGTTTTGCTCTATTGCCTTTTTATTTTTGTAGTATTTTATTTGTAAGCTAAAGTTTTCATGCTGTAGCTAATATATAATGAATGTTAACGCGAAATTACTACATTATGCTTGATAGGATGTGGAACCATGGTTACCAGTATGACGGGCTATGGAAGAGAAGAAGCGGAAAACGAACAGGTCAAGGTTTTTGTCGAGATTAAGACGGTGAACCATCGTTTTTGTGAATATACGATTCGAATGCCGCGCCAGCTTTTGGTTTTGGAAGAAAAGGTGAAGAAAAAGGCGAATCAATACATAAGAAGAGGACGAGTGGAAATCTTCATTACGGTGGAAGGTGAGAGCCTGGTTGCCAAAAAGGTGAAGATCGATTGGGAGCTTGCTGATCAGTATGTGGGATTGATGGATGAAGCCAAGGGAAAATACAATCTGGAAAGTTCCATTACCTTACAGGATTTACTGCAACTTGAATCGATTTTCATGACAGAAGAAGTACCTGCAGTTCCTGCCGATTTGGAAGCCTTGTTATTGAAGGCTGTCATGGGGGCATTGGAAAATCTGAAAAAAATGCGGACTCTGGAAGGTCAGGAACTTGCCCTGGACATGAAATACCAGCTTGAAAAGTTTGGTGAGATTGTTGTAGGGCTCAAAAACTATGCACCTTCAGTCGTCGAGAAATATAAAGCCCGGTTGGAAATCAAACTAGCCGAGTTGACAGAAGGATTGATTGAAGATAGCCGTATTGTGACAGAAGCGGCCATTTTTGCCGATAAGTGTGATATAAATGAAGAACTGACCAGACTCGAAAGCCATGTACAGCAATTTTCAAGGACGCTTACCCATAGTGAACCAATTGGAAGAAAACTCGACTTCCTTGTCCAGGAAATGAATAGGGAAGTTAATACGATTGGATCAAAGGCAAATGATTCGGCCATTACCAAAGATGTGGTGGAAATGAAAAGTCTGCTTGAAAAATTAAAAGAACAGGTTCAAAATATCGAGTAGTCGGTTTATGATGAACCTAACAAGGTGACAATAGAAATATGAATGGGGGACAAAAATGTCAATTAAGCTCATTAATATTGGCTTTGGCAATATCGTTTCCGCAAACCGGATCGTATCCATCGTGAGTCCTGAGTCTGCTCCGATTAAAAGGATTATCCAAGATGCCCGAGACCGCGGATCCTTAATAGATGCTACATATGGTAGAAGAACCAGGGCCGTTATAATTACAGACAGCGACCATGTTATCTTATCTGCCGTTCAACCGGAAACGGTTGCCGCACGGCTTCAAGATAGAGATGACAGCGTAGAAGAGGGGTAACTGAAACAATATGAGAGAAAAAGGTTTATTAATCGTTTTATCCGGTCCATCCGGTGTTGGTAAAGGAACAGTAAGGAAGGCGATTTTTTCTCAGCCTGGAACGGCATTTGAATATTCAATTTCGATGACGACACGGCTGCCCCGCCATGGGGAAGTTGACGGAGTGGACTATTTCTTCAAAAAACGCGAGGAATTCGAAGCATTGATCGCAGAAGGCAAATTGCTAGAATATGCAGAGTTCGTCGGGAATTATTATGGAACGCCCGTGGATTATGTCCGTGAAACAATTGATTCCGGAAAAGATGTATTTCTGGAAATTGAAGTTCAAGGAGCTAAACAGGTCCGGGAGAAATTCCCTGAAGGACTTTTCATTTTCCTTGCTCCTCCAAGCTTGACCGAACTCGAAAGCCGCATCGTTACTCGCGGAACCGAGACGGAGGAAGCGATAAAAGGACGGATGAAAGTGGCCAAGGAAGAAATAGAACTTATGGATCTTTATGATTATGTTGTTGAAAATGATCATGTGGATGCTGCATGTGCCAGAATTAATGCAATTGTAATTGCTGAGCATTGCCGTCGGGAAAGAGTTGCTGTTTTATATAAAAAAATGTTGGAGGCGGAATAAACTATGTTATATCCATCAATTGATTCGCTATTACTTAAAATCGATTCTAAATACTCGCTTGTATCAGTGGCAGCTAAACGTGCAAGGGAAATGCAAATTAAAGATAATTGCCTTATAACCAAACCGGTTTCCCATAAATCCGTAGGTCGTGCCCTAGAAGAAATTCATACCGGTAAATTGACTTACGATAATTCTTACGAAGAAAACTAAGAGAACAAATAAGCTTGACCCATCGGGCCTGACACCCTAAAGCAAACAGGATGCGTTACATTTGGAAAGTTGCTTCCTTCCTGCGGCCAAGGTGTCAGGCCTGTTTGTTTTGATTTCTCAAAGATAACGATGCCATTGATGAAGCAGGCATAGATATGAAATGTTTAAGGAAATCCATAAGTTATTGCGCAATTCAAATGAAATATCTTCAGTTATCGTTCATAATTAATAAAAATAGAATGTATAGTTAGGGGAAATTTGCATGCTTATCGATAAAAAAGTACTTCTTTGTGTCACCGGCGGGATTGCTGTATTTAAGGCTGCTGCCCTGACAAGTAAATTAACTCAAGAAGGTGCGCATGTTAAAGTGATCATGAGTGCATCGGCACGAAAGTTCGTGACGCCGCTTACTTTTCAAGCACTTTCGAGAAATGATGTGTACACAGATACATTTGATGAGAAGGATTCTTCAGTCATTGCCCACATCGACTTGGCTGATTGGGCTGACATTATCCTAGTAGCTCCAGCTACAGCGAATGTCATTGGCAAGATAGCCAATGGAATCGCGGATGATATGATCACGACCACACTTCTGGCAACAGTGGCACCTGTTTGGGTGGCGCCGGCAATGAACGTGCACATGTACGCCCACCCGGCGGTCCAGAAAAACATGGAGACACTTCGTACGTTCGGATATCAATTCATTGAACCAGGTGAAGGGTATTTGGCTTGCGGTTATGTAGGAAAAGGACGATTGGAGGAACCGGAAACGATCGTGGCACATCTCATTCATTATTTTGGTGAACGGAAATCACAGCCTCAGCTTCTTAAAGGAAAGAAATATTTGATAACGGCAGGGCCGACTCGTGAAGCAATCGATCCGGTGCGTTACGTGACGAATCATTCCAGCGGAAAAATGGGATATGCCCTAGCTGAGCAGGCAATTGAATTGGGCGCTGAGGTGACATTGATCACTGGCCCTGTGAACTTGACGCCGCCTTCCAAGGCCAGAGTAATACCTGTGGAATCGGCAGCAGATATGTATGAAGCGGTTTTCGGTCAGTTCGATTCCAGTGACGTTGTAATCATGACGGCTGCGGTGGCAGACTATAAACCGAAGAATTATCATGCTCAAAAGATGAAAAAGCAGCCAGGTGAAAATGTAATTGAATTTGAACGTACTAAGGATATCCTTAAGGAACTTGGTGAAAATAAAACCCATCAGATTTTGGTAGGGTTTGCGGCTGAAACGAACAATGTTGAAGAATACGCAAGAGGGAAATTAGTGAAAAAGAATGCAGACATGATCGTTGCCAATAATGTTACCGTCGCTGGGGCAGGATTTGGAACGGATACGAACATAGTGACCATTTACGATAAAAATGGAAGTGCTACAGAACTTCCAAAAATGAGTAAAGCGGATATAGCTAAAAGCATCCTGGCAGAAGTATCTCGCATGCAAAAGGAATGATGTCTTATGGATATTGCATCGGTCATAGTGGATGTACCTGCTAAACAAACGGATCGAGAATTTGACTACCGTATACCTGAAAAGTGGAACCTAGTCATCAAGCCCGGAATGCGGGTCATTGTGCCATTCGGTCCAAGAATGGTGCAGGGGTTCGTCACAGGATTAAAAGCTAAAAGCGACTTTGCGAAATTACGATATATAAAAGAACCAATGGATTTGGAGCCCATCCTTAATGATGAATTGCTTCAGCTGGGTGACTGGTTGACCAAAGAGGCCATGTGTTTTAAAATTTCAGCCCTACAGGCCATGCTTCCGGCAGCAATGAAAGCAAAGTATGAAAAAGTGATCAATGTCATTGAAGATAAAAAGAATCAGCTCCCACCCTTCATTCAAAGTCTTTTCGGAAAGAATGATGCATTATCTTGGAAAGAAGTGATTGAAGGGGAGAATGCCTCACTTTTTCAAAAGGAAATACAAAATGGCAATCTAGAGCTTGTGTATAATGTGAAAAACCGACTTAATAAGAAGACCGTCCGTGTCATTAAATCCCTGCTTTCCTCTAAGGAACTGAAAGAAATGGCATCAGCCATTTCCAGCCATGCAAAAAAACAACAGGAACTCCTTCAATACTTTATTGAACATCAAGAGCCAGTTCCGTTAAAGGAATTGCTTGAATTGATCAACACATCAAGCAGTACCGTCAAATCCCTAGTGTCAAAAGGGGCCTTGGCGGAAATGGATCAGGAAATATACCGTGATCCTTATGAAAATCGGGTGTTCAAAAAATCCAATCCCTTTACTTTAACAGAAGAGCAAGCAGCTGCCTTGAAGCCCATCCATGAGAAAATAAATCATGATGAACATGATGTCTTCCTTTTATATGGTGTGACCGGGAGCGGGAAGACGGAAGTGTATCTGCAGGCAATTGCCTCTGTCATTGAAAAAGGGAAGGAAGCCATCATGCTGGTACCTGAGATCTCCTTGACGCCACAGACGGTGAAGAGGTTTAAAGAACGATTTGGAGAGCAGGTCGCTGTCATGCATAGCGGTTTATCCGTAGGTGAAAAATATGATGAATGGCGGAAAATTCACCGCAAAGAGGTAAAAGTTGTGGTGGGCGCGCGTTCAGCCGTGTTTGCTCCTTTTGAAAACCTGGGACTGGTCATCATTGATGAAGAGCATGAATCCAGCTATAAGCAAGAAGAAACGCCAAGGTATCATGCTAGGGATGTTGCCATTGAAAGAGCGAAATCTTATCAGTGTCCGGTAATTCTAGGTAGCGCCACTCCTACACTTGAATCTTTTGCGCGAGCCAAGAAAAACGTCTATAAATTACTGACCCTTAGTCAAAGGATGAATAAAAATGCATTGCCAGCAGTGGATATTGTAGATATGAGGGAAGAACTAAGGACGGGAAATCGCTCCATGTTTTCGGAACTGCTCTTCACCAAGCTCAAAGACCGGCTTGAAAAAGGGGAGCAAACAGTATTGATGCTAAATAAACGGGGACATTCTTCCTTTGTGATGTGTCGAAGCTGCGGATTGGTCATCAATTGCCCTAATTGTGACATTTCACTCACCTATCATCGCTTTAATGATATAATGAAATGCCATTATTGTGGGTTTGAAGAGGGAATGCCTTCCGTTTGCCCTGAATGTGAAAGTGAACATATAAGGTTCTTCGGTACAGGCACCCAAAAGGTTGAAGAAGAGCTTGCAAAAATTCTCCCTGATGCACGGGTGATACGAATGGATGTCGATACAACGAGTAAAAAGGGTTCACATGAGCGTTTGCTGAATGCCTTTGGTGAAGGAAAGGCTGATATATTGCTAGGCACCCAAATGATTGCCAAGGGCCTTGATTTTCCTAATATCACGCTTGTTGGAGTCCTTTCAGCGGATACTATGCTTCATCTGCCTGATTTCCGTTCTTCGGAAAAGACATTCCAGCTGCTGACACAGGTCAGCGGAAGGGCGGGACGTCATCAGCTTCCGGGAGAAGTGGTCATCCAAACCTATACACCTGAGCACTATAGCATCGAGCTTTCTGCCTTGCAGGATTATGATGCTTTTTATGAACGGGAGATGCATCTACGGAGGCAAAGTCATTATCCTCCCTATTATTACGTTGTCCTTATAACCGTTTCTCATGAAGACTTAATGAAGACGGTGAGTGTTACTGAGAAAATAACCAATTATTTAGGTTCTCGATTGAATCGGGATTCTATCGTTCTCGGTCCTGTTGCTTCGCCCATTAGCCGAATCAACAATAGATATCGTTATCAATGTCTGATAAAATACAAACGAGAGCCGGACCTTAATCAGCATTTACGTACACTTTTAGAGCATTATCAAAAAGAAACGGCTCAAAATCTTCTGCAGATTTCAATAGATTTAAATCCACAGATCATGATGTAATTGATTAAGAAATGGATGGTTTATGCGAGCTGTTAAAGCTTGCGTTTTTATATAATGAAGTGCTGTTTTTCATATCTAGGAGGGTACCTTTAATTTTGGCTATTTTACCGATTGTCATGTTTCCTGAAAAAATTTTACAACAAAAATGCGATAAAATAACAAGTTTTGATAAAAAGTTGGCAAAGATGTTAAATAACATGTACGAAACGATGGTGGAGGCGGATGGCGTTGGTCTTGCAGCACCTCAGGTTGGCGTGAAAAAGCAAGTGGCCGTCGTCGAAATAGAGGAAGGATCAGGTGTAATCGAACTGATTAATCCAGAAGTGCTGGAAATGGAAGGCGAACAGACTGGTGTTGAAGGATGCTTGAGCTTCCCAAGTTTATATGGTGAAGTTACTCGCCCATACCGCGTAAAAGTGCGGGCACAAGACCGTAAAGGATCTTTTTTCGAGTTAGAAGCGGAAGATTTCCTCGCAAGGGCCCTTCAGCACGAAATCGATCATCTTCAAGGGGTTTTATTCACGAGTAAGGTCTCTCGTTATATTTCGGAAGAAGAGTTAGAAAGGTATGAAGAAGAATGACAAAAATTATCTTTATGGGAACACCGGATTTTTCAGTGCCGGTATTGAAAAGAATCATCGATGAAGGGTATGACGTGATTGCTGTCGTCACACAGCCCGATCGTCCAGTAGGCCGCAAAAAGGTGCTAACGCCGCCGCCAGTTAAGGTCGAAGCCGAAAAGCAGGGGATTCCTGTTTATCAGCCAGAAAAAATCCGTGAACAAGAAGAACTTGAAAAGATCATTGCATTGAATCCTGACTTAGTGGTGACGGCTGCTTTTGGACAAATCCTTCCGAATGAATTGTTGGATGCTCCTAAGTACGGATGTATTAATGTACACGCCTCCCTGCTTCCTGAACTACGTGGAGGGGCGCCCATCCATTATTCCATTTTGCAGGGGAAAGATAAGACTGGGATCACCATCATGTATATGGCGGAGAAATTGGATGCCGGGGATATATTGACTCAGGCGGAAGTTGCCATAGGGGAAGAAGACAATGTCGGCACACTGCATGATAAATTAAGCAAGATAGGGTCAGATTTACTTGCAGAGACTCTGCCAAAAATTTTAAATGGGGGTTTACAGGCGATCAAGCAAGATGAGAATAAAGCGACTTTTGCGCCTAACATTAAACGGTCGGAGGAAAAAATTGACTGGTCGAAATCAGGGGAAGTAATCTATAACCAAGTGCGTGGCCTGAATCCTTGGCCTGTTGCCTATACAACCTTAGACGGATCCACTTTAAAAATTTGGCAGGCAAAGAAACGTGAAGAGGGCAATCGTGCCGTGCCAGGCACTGTCATTGAAGTACGAAATGATGGTTTCATCGTCTCGACAGGCAACGAGACGGCAATACTAGTTACTGAATTGCAGCCTTCAGGAAAGAAAAAAATGCCGGCCAAAGATTACTTGCGCGGAGCCGGGTCGTTCATTAAAGCAGGCATGAAGTTAGGAGAACAGAATGAAGCAAACTAAAAAGGGAGTACGTGAAATCGCTCTCGATATTTTGGAATCTGTGGAGAAAAACCAATCCTACAGTAACCTATTACTGAACAACTTGATTAAAAAGCATCAGTTATCCGGTGTGGACAGCGGTTTGCTTACAGAGATAAGCTACGGTACCATACAGCGGAAGATGACTTTGGATTACTATTTGAACCCGTTTATTAAACAACCTAAAAAAACGCAAAGCTGGGTCATCAATTTACTTAGGCTTTCCGTTTACCAAATGGTCTATTTGGATAAAGTGCCAGATCATGCGATCATTTTTGAAGCTGTCGAAATTTCAAAAAAGCGCGGACATAAAGGGACTTCTTCAATGGTCAATGGCGTGCTTCGTAATATTCAAAGAAATGGGGTTCCATCTTTTGATGATATCAAAGATGATCTGGAACGGCTTTCAGTCGAAGTAAGTCATCCAATTTGGTTGGTCAAGCGTTGGGTAGAGCAATTTGGTTATGAAAAAACCAAGGAAATGTGTGAAATCAACTTGACTGCACCATTACAGACGGGACGGGCTAATTTAAAGAAGACTTCACGCAGCGAACTAATCAGCATTTTAACGGAAGAAGGATATGATGTTGAAGCAAGTGAAGTCGTTCCCGAAGCCATCGTCAGCTATAAAGGTAATCTTGCTCATTCAGAAAGCTATAAATTGGGGTATTTATCGATTCAGGACGAAAGTTCAATGCTTGTAGCCCATGCATTGGGTGCAAATGAAAATGATGCTGTACTCGATTGCTGTGCTGCACCTGGAGGGAAAACGACACATATCGCAGAAGGCTTGACCACTGGTCAAGTATATGCTCTTGACCTTCATGAGCATAAGGTCAAACTCATCAAAGAGCAGGCGGAGCGCCTGAAACTCAGAAATAATATTAAGACAATGGCCCTTGATAGCAGAAAAGTGCGAGAACACTTTAATAAGGAAGGGTTTGACAGGGTCCTGATCGACGCACCATGTTCAGGGTTGGGAGTCATGCGCCGGAAGCCTGATGTAAAGTATACAAAAACAAAAGATGATATAATGAAACTCTCAAGTATACAAAAACAATTATTGGAAGCTGCCGCCCCGCTCGTAAAGCAAGGCGGACGGTTAGTATATAGTACCTGTACGGTGGATAAAGAAGAAAATGACAAAGTCGCTGCAGCATTTTTGGAAAGCCATCCGGATTTTGAAAGCGATGCGACCCTGTCTGCAAGAATGCCTGAAAGCGTTCAGCCATTTATCGAGGGTCATACACTGCAAGTTTTTCCGCAATATTTTAGCAGTGACGGATTCTTTATTGCGAGTTTTAGAAAGAAGGTGCTGTAATGGCAGAAATCACAAAATCATCTAGAGTAAAAAAAGACACAACACCAGAAAAACCATCGATCTACTCATTAGAGCTTCACCAAATTAAAGAATGGCTTATTCAAAATGACGAGAAGGCATTCCGGGCCGATCAAGTTTATGACTGGCTTTATAAAAAGCGTGTCTCCAGTTTTGAAGATATGTCCAACCTTTCGAAATCTTTACGAGATAAGCTGGAATCACAATTCACCTTCACTACATTGAAAACTTTGATTCAGCAAACGTCCAATGACGGAACGATGAAGTTTTTATTTGAACTTCATGATGGATACTCGATTGAAACGGTGCTGATGCGCCATGAATATGGAAACTCCATTTGCGTGACAACACAGGTAGGGTGTAGAATTGGCTGTACATTCTGTGCCTCGACACTTGGCGGTTTGAAGAGAAATCTTGAATCGGGAGAAATTGTTGCCCAAGTCGTAAAAGTTCAGCAAGCACTTGACGAAGTGGAAGAACGTGTTAGTTCTGTCGTAATCATGGGAATCGGTGAACCGTTCGATAACTACGATAATATGATGTCATTCTTGAAGAATATAAATCATGAAAAGGGCTTGAACATCGGGGCACGTCATATTACCGTTTCCACAAGTGGAATCATTCCAAAAATCTACAAATTTGCCGAAGAAAGCATGCAAATCAACTTTGCTGTTTCCCTGCATGCACCGAACACGGAATTGAGAAGTAAATTGATGCCGATCAACAAGGCCTACAAACTTCCGGACTTGATTGAAGCCATCAAATACTATACAGAAAAAACAGGGCGCCGTGTAAGTTTTGAATATGGTCTATTCGGTGGCGAAAATGATACAGTGGAACACGCCGAAGAATTGGCAGATTTAATAAGCGGGATAAAATGCCATGTCAATTTAATTCCGGTTAACTATGTACCGGAACGCAACTATGTACGTACACCTCGGGACCAAATTTTTGAGTTTGAAAAAACATTGAAGAAGCGCGGCATTAATGTAACGATCCGAAGGGAACAAGGCAGTGATATTGACGCAGCCTGCGGCCAGCTTCGGGCCAAGGAGCGCAAAGAAGAGACGAGGTGACCCTATGAGGGCAATATTTAAAACAGACCGTGGAAAAGTCCGCCAGCATAATGAAGATAATGGCGGAATTTTTAAGAACTCGGAAGGCGTTCGCCTTGCCATCGTTGCAGATGGCATGGGCGGCCACCGTGCCGGGGATGTAGCGAGTGCAATGACGATAGACCTTTTGAAAAAAGGCTGGGAAGTATCAAGCGGGATCGAAACGGCAAATGATGCTGAGGATTGGCTGAAACAGCAAATCGTCTTGGTCAATCAGTTGCTTTTTGAACATGCCGAAGCAAATACGGAATGTAAGGGTATGGGGACAACGATTGTTGCAGCCATTTGCACCGACAAGTTTGCTACCATTGCCAACATCGGGGACAGCCGATGTTATTTGTATAATGAGAGCGGTTTTAAGCAGGTCACGGAAGATCATTCACTTGTTAATGAACTGGTCCGTTCTGGGCAGATTTCGAAGGAAGATGCCGAGAACCATCCACGAAAAAATGTTTTATTACGAGCCTTGGGGACAGAATTGCAAGTGGAAATGGACATTACGACGGTCATCTTTGAGGAAAATGATTTACTATTGCTTTGTTCGGATGGTTTGACGAATAAAGTGAGTGAACAGGAACTTGAAGATACGATAACCAATGGGCAGCCACTTGAAGAAAAGGCGAATTCATTAATAGATATGGCCAATCACTACGGTGGGGAAGATAATATCACTCTTGTGCTTGTTCAATTTACTGAAGAAAGTGAAAGCAGGTGAATTGAATGTTGATTGGTAGAAGAATCAACGGCCGTTATAAACTGATCGAGATGGTCGGTGGCGGCGGTATGGCGAATGTTTACCTTGCAAGGGATATGATTTTAGATAGGGATGTTGCATTGAAAATCCTTCGCATGGATTTTAATAACGACGAAGAGTTCATCAAGCGCTTCAATCGGGAAGCCCAATCGGCAACCAGTTTGGCCCATCCCAATATCGTAAGCATTTATGATGTCGGTGAAGAAGAGTCCATCTATTATATTGTAATGGAATACGTGGACGGTTTTACACTTAAGCAATACATACAAAAATATTATCCCATTCCAGTTGATAAAGCCTTGGATATCATGAAGCAAATCACGGCAGCTATTTCTCATGCCCATCATAATGGGATCATCCATCGTGACATCAAGCCACAGAACATTTTGATTGATAAAGAAGGAACCGTCAAGATTACGGACTTTGGAATTGCATTGGCCCTGAGTGCAACAAATATAACTCAGACTAACGCAGTCTTAGGCTCTGTTCATTATTTATCTCCAGAACAGGCTAGAGGCGGAATGGCCAATAAAAAGTCGGACATTTATTCACTTGGCATCGTCATGTTTGAATTACTGACGGGGAGATTGCCTTTTTCGGGTGAATCTGCCGTTTCGATAGCTCTTAAACATTTACAATCGGAAACTCCTTCGCCAAAACGCTGGAACTCTGAAATACCTCAGAGTGTGGAAAATATTATCTTGAAAGCGACAGCCAAAGATTCATATTACCGCTATGAGAGCGTAGACTCAATGGAAGATGACATTCGGACGTCACTTAATCCTGAACGTTCAAATGAACTGCCTTTTACGATTCCTGAAGATCATGATGCGACCAAAGCCATCCCTGTCATTACGGACGATCAGCTTTCAAGCATAGATGAGACTATCATTAGAGGTCCGGAAAAAAATACTTTAGTCTATGCGGATGATGGGGAAAGTGGATCAGAAGCAGAGAGTAAATCGAAGAAACAAAAGAAACAGAAGAAACAGAAAAAACAAAAAACGAAGTCAGAACAAAAAGATAAAAAACGAAAGAAAATGCCTGCCATTTTGGTGACCACCTTTTTAGTACTTGCCCTACTTGCTGTTTTATCTGTCACTGTTTTACCTTCCCTCTTTGGTTCGAAGGAAGTGACAATCCCTGACCTTAAAGGGAAAGAATTGGATGATGCCATTACTGAATTGCTTAAATTGGATTTGGTCATCGGAGATACGATTGAGATTGAAGATGAAGAGGTTGATGCGGACCTTGTGATCAAAACCAACCCTAAGGCAGGTAAGACTGTCAAGGCAGGCGCAGAAGTCGATATTTACCAAAGCATTGGTAAAGAAACGATTTCATTGTCCAGCTATGAAGGCCGAGATTACTCAGATATTAAATCATTGCTTGATAAAATGGGATTCAAAAACATAATCGTGACCGAAAAATATGATGACAGTGCTCCCGGTACAATCATAGAACAAAGGCCTTCGGGTGCCACTGATATCGTACCATCGGAAACGGAGCTTGAGTTAACGGTCAGTAAAGGGGAAGATTTATTGAGCTTGAAGAACTTAACAGGGTTCAATGAAACTGGCCTTAATGATTATTCCAGTGATAGTGGAATAAAGGTCGATGTGGAAAAAGAAGTCTATGATGATTCCGTTGCAGAGGGGCTTGTCATTTCCCAGTCACCAGAACCGGGTACGAAGGTGGAAAGGGGCAGTACGGTGAAAGTGGTCCTTTCAAAAGGGAAAGAAGAGATTCCTCCTAAGAAGGTAACGGAGGAAATCAAAATCGAGTATGATCCGGTTGAGCCGGGCAAAGCCCAAAAGATACAAATTTTCATTGAGGATATCAACAATAGCATGACGGAGCCTAAAGAAACATTCTTTATCGTGGAAAATGCCAAGCGAACGATCGAATTAACGGTTTCCCCGGATAAGAAAGCAGGATATAAAGTCATGCGGGATAATCAGGTCATCATCGACCAGGCCGTCTCTTATCCAGAATAAATTTAATAATTAGGAGTGTGGTTATGCCCGAAGGAAAAATTATCAAAGCATTAAGTGGATTTTATTATGTCCTTGATGGAGAAGAGGTCTATCAATGCCGGGGACGGGGAGTATTCAGGAAAAATAAGGTAACTCCACTTGTAGGTGATTATGTTGTTTTTCAAGCGGAAAATAAAACGGATGGGACCGTTACCGAAATAAAACCGCGAAAGAATGAATTGATCCGACCGCAAATATCAAATGTAGACCAAGCCATCCTAGTCTTTTCGGCAGTAGAACCTGATTTCAGTCCAGCTTTGCTTGATCGATTTCTCGTACTAATTGAAGATAACGAGATCGAACCCATTATCGTTGTGACCAAACTTGATTTGGTTACTTCTGAAAACCAGCAGAAATTGTCTCAGTATATCAAGGACTACCAGAAACTTGGCTATACTGTACTGGAGACATCTTCAGTTACCGCTGGAGGCATTGAAGTACTAGTACCGTATTTAGAAGGAAAAACGAGTGTATTTGCCGGTCAGTCCGGTGTTGGGAAATCTTCTTTGCTGAATGCAATCAATCCTGAATTGGCTTTAAAGACGGATGATATTTCGTCACACCTAGGACGTGGGAAGCATACCACCCGCCATGTTGAATTGATTCACATTGGCTCTGGGCTTGTCGCGGATACACCAGGTTTCAGTTCACTTGAATTCATGGAAATGGAAGCTGAACGGTTATCCTATTGCTTCCCGGAAATGCATAAGCATGGGGAGGACTGTAAATTTCGGGCTTGTCTGCATGATAAAGAACCGAAGTGCGCTGTGAAGGGAGCGGTGGATTCCGGGGAAATTCCACTTTATCGATATGAGCATTATATGCAATTCTTAGAGGAAATCAGAGATAGAAAGCCGAGGTATTAAAATGGTTAAAATCGCACCATCCATTTTATCAGCTAACTTTGCAAAATTGGGGGAAGAAATTCTAGATGTAGAAAGGGGCGGAGCGGATTTAATCCATATAGATGTCATGGATGGACATTTCGTGCCGAATATTACGATAGGTCCGTTAATCGTCCATGCTATCCGACCGGTGACGAAACTTCCGCTTGATGTTCACTTAATGATTGCACAACCTGATCGTTATATCGAGGCATTTGCGAAAGCAGGAGCCGATTATATAACTGTGCATTTAGAGGCATGCACCCATTTGCATCGGACGATCCAATTGATTAAATCTTTTGGTGTAAAGGCAGGAGTGGTGCTTAATCCAGCCACACCAGCTTCCTTGATCCAACCTATAATTGAAGATATTGATATGGTATTGTTGATGACAGTTAACCCGGGTTTTGGCGGGCAAAAGTTCATTACATCCGTACTGCCCAAAATTGCCGAGGTGAAGGCGATGGCAGAAATGTATAATCAAAATCTGGAAATAGAGATTGATGGTGGAGTAAACGAAGAAACGGCTAAACTATGTATTGAACAAGGGGCGACAGTCCTGGTGGCCGGATCGGCAATCTATAATCAAGAAGATCGACACGCAGCGATTCAAAAGATTCGGGGAAAGTGATATAAGCCGACACTATCATATTCATATGATAGTGATCGGCTTTTTTTATCAATTAAACAAAGGCATCTTGGATATGAATATACATAGAAAAGGATGATTTCGATGATTATTAGTATAATGGCTGGAGGTCCGGAATGTTTTTGGCCGGATCTGACGTGGTATAAGGAGATGACTGATCTTTGGGTCGGGGTTGACAGGGGAGTCTGGGCCTTGCTTGAAAAAGGTATCGAACCTAAGTACGGTTTTGGGGATTTTGATTCAGTTTCGGAAGATGAATATAAGAAGATTGAGCAAACACTGGAACAAATCAATCTATATTCTTCAGAAAAGGATGAAACGGATTTAGAAATTGCATTTAAATGGGCTCTAGGGCAAAAACCAAGTGAAATTCACATTCTGGGCGCTACAGGGGGAAGAATGGATCATTTTCTTGGTAATATCCAGCTGCTCCAAAAAGAAAGTGTCCTCCCTTTTCATGAAGACATTGATATATACATAGTCGATCAGCAAAATATATTCACAGTGAAAACAGCGGGCTCATATGAGGTCGCTGCTTTGAAAGATAAGAAATACATGTCATTGCTCCCAGTAACGGCGGAAGTCAGCGGCATTACACTATCAGGCTTCAAATACCCACTGAGTGATGCAAGCCTGGAAATGGGTTCGACGCTTTGCATCAGCAATGAACTAATTTCCGAATCTGGGAATGTTTCATTTGAGAAAGGCATATTAATGGTGATAAGAAGCAGTGATTAAAATTCATGCTTAGAGCAGATTCGGATATAATTTTCAATCATCCTATATCCGCTTAAAAGCTTATGTTGTAATAGAAAAATTCCACTTCATCTTTTAATGTGGGATGCAAAGAGGAGGGGCATGATGAAATTTTATACGATTAAATTGCCAAAAGTTCTGGGCAGTTTGGTAAGGGCTATGCTCGGAGCGTTTAAAAAAGGCTGATACTTATCTCCATGACACCTCTCAAATTCAGGGAGGTGTTATTCTTCGGGATTTCTGGGGGATGATGAAAGGGGTTGGCCATCTATTAATGGGTGATGACTTCTTTTCTTGATGCAGACTAGACCTGATCATCGAAAATAAAACCATCCCCATTAAAATGCCGGCCAATACAAGTAAAAAGGCATCCTAAGAGGATGCCGTAACATTATACGCGTTCTACTTTGCCCGATTTAAGAGCTCTTGCAGAAACGTATACACGTTTAGGTTTACCGTCAACTAAAATACGTACTTTTTGAAGGTTAGCGCCCCATGTACGCTTGCTAGCGTTCATTGCGTGAGAGCGGCTGTTACCAGAACGAGTTCTTCTTCCAGTGATTACACATTTACGTGCCATGTTAAATTCCCTCCTAACTACAACAAGCTTAAGTTTTTCGCAGTCGTCTTAAGTCTTTGTAAAATACTTTAATAATTTATCATACCTACCGTTAGAATGCAATACTTCAGTTAATTACTTTCAAGAAAAATACCTTGACATACATACTTTAAAATTGAATTATATAAAGTGCCGTACGACATTTACTTTTAAAACCATTGACATTATAGTAAAATGTCTATAGTTGACTTGATTTTTTGGGAGGGAAAAGAAAATGTCTATCGAATTACAAACGAAATATGGACAAATTGATATCTCTAATGATGTTATCGCTACTGTAGCAGGCGGCGCAGCTGTGGATTGCTACGGAATTATAGGAATGGCTTCCAAAAAACAATTTAAAGACGGCATTGCCGAAATTTTAAGAAAAGAAAACTTTACTAAGGGTGTAATAGTCCGTCAAGAAGAGGAAGAAGTTCATATCGATATGTTTATTATCGTAAGTTATGGAACGAAAATCTCGGAAGTTGCTCATAATGTGCAATCAAAGGTAAAATACACTTTGAACAAAACTGTAGGATTGGCTGTTGATTCCGTTAACATTTTTGTACAGGGTGTTCGTGTGACGAACCCTTAAGTAATAGGAGGAAAGTTTTGTGTCAATTACAAGTTTAAACGGAAAGCGCTTTGCCGAAATGATCATTCAAGGTTCCAACCATTTAGCGGCTAACGCCCAAATGGTTGATGCGTTGAATGTTTTCCCTGTTCCAGATGGAGATACTGGGACGAATATGAATTTATCGATGACTTCCGGAGCGAAGGAAGTGCAAAATAACGTCCAGGAACATATTGGGAAAGTGGGTACATCTCTTTCAAGAGGACTGTTAATGGGCGCTCGCGGGAATTCAGGTGTTATCCTTTCTCAACTTTTTCGCGGTTTTGCTAAAGCGATTGAACATAAATCGGAAATCAATAGTGAAGAATTCGCCCAAGCTTTTGAAGCTGGGGTTCAGACAGCTTATAAGGCAGTAATGAAACCTGTTGAAGGAACCATCTTAACGGTTGCAAAAGATGCAGCAAAGCAAGCGGTTTCATCAGCAGCAAACCACCAAGACCTTATTCAGGTAATGGAAGAAATCGTTACGGAGGCCAATGCTTCATTAAAACGTACACCGGATCTTCTTCCGGTCCTAAAAGAAGTGGGAGTCGTAGACAGCGGCGGGCAAGGGTTAGTGTTTGTATATGAAGGCTTCCTTGCTGTGCTGAAAGGTGAGGCCCTTCCAGTCCGTTCTGCTAATGGCCCAAGCATGGATGACATGATCAATGCCGAACACCATATGAACGTACAAGGGCATATGAATACGGAAGATATCTTGTATGGTTACTGCACGGAATTCATGGTCCGATTGGAAAGTGAAAAACTTGCCAATAAATCGTTTGATGAAGAAAAATTCCGAAATGATTTAAGTGAATTCGGAGATTCCCTATTAGTCATCTCTGATGATGAAGTTGTCAAAGTACATATTCACTCTGAACAGCCTGGCACGTGCCTGAATTATGGACAGCAATACGGTAGTTTAATCAAACTGAAAATCGATAATATGCGTGAACAGCATACTGCGATAGTAGGTGAATCGAATACATCACTTCAAACGAAACCGTCAACCAAAGAGAAGTACGGTGTAGTGTCCGTAGCTATGGGTGCTGGCATAAGCGAGTTATTCAAAAGCATCGGCGCTAAGTCCGTCATCGAAGGCGGGCAAACGATGAATCCTAGCACAGAAGATATTGTTAAAGCGGTTGAAGAGGCATATGCAGATCATGTCATCATCTTGCCTAACAATAAAAATATCATCATGGCGGCCAATCAAGCTGCAGATGTACTTGGTGATCATGTGACTGTTATACCAACGAAAACGGTACCACAGGGAATGGCAGCATTGTTGGCTTTCAACCCTTCACTAGATGCTGAAGAGAATAAAAAAGCGATGATTGAAGCTCTTTCGCATGTGAAAACGGGCCAGATTACTTATGCTGTGAGGGATACCAGCATTGACGGCCTTGCAATTGAGACCGGTGACTTCATGGGAATCGCTGAAGGAACCATCAAAGTCAAGGATAAAGACATGACTCAAGCGGCAAAAGACCTTCTCTCCGATATGATTGACGAAGATTCCGAAATCCTTACCATTTTATATGGAGAGGATGCAACGGCAGAAGATGTCGAAGGTCTTGTTGCGTTTTGTAATGAGAATTTCGAAGACGTTGAAGTTGAAGTCCATAATGGGAAACAACCTTTATATTCTTTCATTTTTTCAATTGAATAAAAAGAGTATCATAAGATAAGTGAGACTTCATCGACTCTTTGTTTGAAGGACCTGAAAAAAATAAAAGGCAATAAACTGCATAAGTCATTAGGCTATGCAGTTTTATTTTTGTGAAATGAAGGATTACGAACAGCATGAATGGAATTACAATAAATTTGGCGTTATTATTAAACTAACTCCCAGTGTTTCCCTTGGGTTCAGTTCTAAAAAAGGAGGAGCGATTCATGAAATATAGAAGTGTGTTCGATATAATTGGTCCTGTTATGATTGGTCCCTCTAGTTCCCATACAGCAGGGGCTGCAAGAATCGGTAGGGTTGCCAGGCATTTATTCGACCGGGAACCTAAATGGGCCCATATTTCTTTTTACGGATCGTTTGCTAAAACCTATAAAGGCCATGGAACGGATGTAGCCATTGTAGGAGGCTTACTTGATTTTGATACATTTGATGAGAGAATCAAAGAATCGCTGGAAATAGCCCGGAAAAAGAAAATGAAAATCACTTTTCGTGAAGAAGAAGCCGTGCCGGAACACCCCAATACAGCAAAAATAACGGTGGGGGATGATGATGGCGAACTGGAACTTGTCGGTATATCGATTGGCGGGGGGAAAATTGAAATTGTCGAACTGAATGGGTTTAAATTGAGGCTATCCGGCCACAATCCTGCCATACTCGTCGTTCATGATGATCGATTTGGTGCCATTGCCAATGTTTCAAACATTTTAGCCAAGCATCAAATCAATATTGGACAGATGGAAGTCTCCCGTAAAGAGAAAGGGAAGATGGCCTTGATGACCATTGAAGTGGATCATAACTTGGAGGATCAGGTCATCAACGAAATAACAGCGCTCCCCAATATCACTCAAGTAGCGAGGATTGTTGATTGATAGGGCAATCGTTTCCACTTAGGAAGGAGAAGGTATCATGTTTCGAAATGTAGCGGAATTAGTAGAATTGGCTGATTCAAAGCAGAAAAAAATATCTACACTGATGATAGAACAAGAAATAGAAGTAACGGGAAAAAGCCGTGAACAAATCATCCACCAGATGGGAGTCAATCTGGATGTAATGGAACAGGCAGTTGAAAAGGGACTCCAAGGTGTACGATCCGTTTCCGGGCTGACGGGCGGGGATGCAGTCCTTCTTCAGAATTACATTAAATCCGGAAATTCCTTATCCGGTGAGATGCTGTTGGATGCGGTCAGCAAAGCCGTGGCAACAAACGAAGTGAACGCAGCGATGGGAACGATTTGTGCGACGCCCACTGCTGGATCTGCGGGTGTTGTGCCTGGAACCCTGTTTGCTTTGCAAAATAAATTAAAACCGAATCGGGAGCAGAAAATTGAGTTCCTTTTTACAGCAGGGGCATTTGGTTTTATTGTAGCGAATAATGCTTCGATTTCTGGAGCCGCAGGGGGCTGTCAGGCGGAGGTCGGTTCTGCTTCGGGCATGGCAGCGGCAGCAATTGTTGAAATGGCAGGAGGGACACCGGCACAAAGTGCAGAAGCGATGGCAATAACCTTAAAGAACATGCTAGGTCTTGTATGTGATCCTGTTGCTGGGCTTGTGGAAGTGCCTTGTGTGAAGCGGAATGCCATGGGGGCAGCCAATGCTATGGTTGCCGCAGATATGGCGCTAGCGGGTATCACAAGCCGCATACCGTGTGATGAAGTGATTGATGCGATGTACAAAATTGGGCAAACGATGCCATCGGCTCTTAGAGAAACTGCACAAGGAGGATTAGCGGCTACACCGACTGGACGGGAGTTGGAAGCGAAAATCTTTGGCTTGCCGCTGAATAAGAAGTGAACTCCACTTTACAGGAACCCATAACAGCAGTAAAAGGCATTGGGGGCGAAACAGCGGCAGCTTTGGAGGAAATGGAGATCCATACCGTCGCGGATCTCCTTGAGCACCTTCCATATCGCTATGAAGATTATCGATTGAGGGATTTAGAAACGGTCGAGCATGATGAGAGGGTTACTGTAGAAGGAAAGGTTCATACGGTGCCCACGTTAGGATACTTTGGGAAGAAAAAATCCAGACTTACGATTAAATTATTGACTGGGAGATATTTAATAAATGTCATTTTTTTTAATCAGCCATATCTGAAGCCCAAGCTTGCAATAGGCGAAACTGTTACTGTAACTGGGAAATGGGATCGTCATCGCCAAACCATTACAGGCTCGGAATGCCACGTTGGTGATCATAGCAGGGAGAAAGAGTTCGAACCTGTGTATTCAGTAAAGGGCAGCATTACTGTTAAAGGGCTACGCCGCTTTATCTCCAATGCATTTTCTCAGTACGGAGCAATGATAGAAGAAAATCTGCCCCCGCAATTGTTGGCGACATACAAACTGATGCCGCGTAACGATGCTCTTCGTACCATGCATTTCCCTCTTTCGGCTAATGATGTAAAAAAGGCTCGACGCCGTTTTGTATATGAAGAATTTTTATTGTTTCAACTTAAAATGCAGGCGCTTCGTAAAGTGCAGCGAGAACAGTCAAAAGGGATTGGTCAGGAGTTTGATGTGGGGCAAGTGGCGGCCTTCGTTGAGACTCTCCCCTTTCCATTGACGAACGCTCAGCAAAGGGTCGTCGAAGAAATATTGAACGACATGAAATCTCCCTATCGGATGAATCGCCTACTTCAAGGGGATGTCGGTTCAGGAAAAACGGTGGTTGCCGCCATATGCTTGAAGGCGACGATTACAGCAGGTTTTCAAGGTGCACTTATGGTCCCGACAGAAATCTTGGCTGAGCAACATACACAATCCCTTAGGGCCATGTTGGAACCAAGTGGAGTAAAGGTCGCATTGTTGACTGGTTCGGTAAAAGGCAAAAAGCGCAAGGAACTATTGCAATTGCTAGAGTCCGGGGAGCTTGATCTTTTGATAGGAACACATGCATTGATACAGGATGAAGTGAATTTTCGGAACCTTGGTCTTGTCATAACGGATGAACAACATCGTTTCGGAGTGGAGCAGCGCCGGATCCTTCGTGAAAAAGGTGCAAATCCAGATGTTCTATTCATGACGGCAACACCGATTCCCCGAACGCTGGCAATTACAGTGTTTGGGGAAATGGACGTCTCAACGATAGACGAAATGCCGGCAGGGCGTAAAGCGATAGAAACCTATTGGGCGAAACACCAAATGCTCGATCGGATTTTAACTTTCGTCGAAAAGGAACTAAGGCGAGGGAGACAGGCTTACGTCATCTGTCCTTTGATTGAGGAGTCGGAGAAACTTGATTCATTACAAAATGTTCTTGATGTTCATGCAATGCTTACACAATACTTTACGAACATGTATAAAGTGGGGCTCATGCATGGACGTCTGCCTACGGATGAAAAAGACGAAGTGATGCAGCAGTTTAGTGCCAATGAAGCACAAATCCTTGTCTCCACAACGGTTGTTGAAGTTGGGGTGAATGTTCCTAATGCAACGGTAATGGTCATTTATGATGCGGAGCGCTTTGGGCTTTCACAGTTGCATCAGTTACGGGGGAGAGTCGGAAGGGGGAGTGATCAGTCCTTTTGCATCCTCCTGGCTGACCCGAAAACGGAAGTCGGCAAAGAACGGATGAAAATCATGACCGAGACAAACGATGGTTTTGCTCTTTCCGAGAAAGATTTGGAACTTCGGGGCCCTGGTGATTTCTTCGGTAAAAAACAAAGCGGCCTTCCTGAGTTCAAAGTAGCCGACATGGTCCATGATTACAGGACCTTGGAAGTGGCAAGGATGGATGCTTCAAAATTGATAGCCTCACAAAGCTTTTGGCATTCCCCGGAGTATGCACCGCTACGGAACTATTTAGAGGGTACGGGCGTATTTACGGGAGAAAAGCTGGACTGATCTGAATGAAAATCCATTAGCAGATTGCGAGAATTTCTTCAATATCTTGCAATCTGTTTTTAAAATATATATACTACTATTAGTACCTAGTCATAATACTACGGATGGTGACCTTCAGATGCGAAGAAGTAAGAAGGAACGCCAGCAATTATTAATCGAAACGATTAAACAGAATCCTTTTGTAACGGATGAGGAGCTGGCTGAAAAATATTCGGTGAGCGTCCAGACTATTAGGCTTGATCGTCTTGAATTATCGATACCGGAACTGCGTGAACGTATTAAAAGCGTGGCTGAGAAGAAATTCAGTGACGAAATTAGGGCTTTGCCTTTGGATGAAATCATCGGGGAAGTAATTGATCTTAATTTAGATGACAATGCTATTTCGATTTTGGATATAAATAAAGAGCATGTCTTTAAGCGGAATGGAATTGCAAGGGGACATCATCTTTTTGCCCAAGCGAATTCATTGGCTGTAGCGGTCATTAATGACGAACTGGCATTAACTGCAAAAGCATCCATTTTATTTACTCGTTCTGTAAAGGAAAATGAAAGAGTGGTAGCTAAAGCGAAGGTTAAAAACGTGGACCACACCAACGATCGTTCCGTGGTGGAAGTCAGAAGCTACGTTGGTAATGAACTGGTTTTTAAAGGCGAGTTCGAAATGTATCGCTCTTAACTTTCTAGTAAAGGATGAAAGAAAATGAAGATAACGATAGATGCAATGGGTGGCGATAATGCTCCCAAGGCACAGGTTTTAGGAGCGATGAAAGCTGTTGAGGCTTTTTCCGATGTGGAAATTACCTTGGTGGGCAATGAAGCGGAGATAAATCAATACTTAACGAAACATGGCCGAATAAAGGTTGTACATACTGATGAAAAAATATTAAGTACCGATGAACCGGTTCGTGCGGTTCGCCGCAAGAAAAGTGCCTCGATGGTACTAGCTGCACAACAAGTGGCTGATGGAGAAGCAGATGCATGCATTTCTTCAGGCAATACTGGTGCGCTAATGGCTGCAGGCTTGTTTGTTGTTGGAAGGATAGAAGGCATTGAACGCCCCGCATTGGCTCCAACCCTTCCGACAATCGATGGTAAAGGTTTCGTATTTCTGGATGTAGGTGCGAACTCTGATGCGAAGCCGGAGCATCTGCTGCAATTCGCCATAATGGGATCTGTTTATGCTCAAAAAGTGCGGGGAATTGAAAAGCCGCGGGTCGGACTCCTGAATATCGGAACAGAAGAAAAAAAGGGGAATGAACTGACTAAGCAGGCTTTTACATTGCTACAGCAATCATCGGAGATATCCTTTATAGGTAATGTAGAGGCCAGGGACCTTCTAAATGGACCGGCAGATGTTGTCGTTACGGACGGCTTCACGGGAAATATGGTGTTGAAGACACTTGAAGGTACGGCTATGGGTGTATTTAAAATGGTGAAAACGGCCTTGATGAGCAACTTCAAGAGTAAGATGGCTGCAGCAATGGTCAAACCGGAACTAAAGGGCATTAAAATTAAAATGGATTATTCGGAGTATGGCGGTGCTGGCCTATTCGGTTTGAAGGCCCCTGTCATAAAGGCGCATGGTTCTTCAGATGCGAACGCGGTCTATAATGCGATACGCCAGACTCGCGATATGGTGGGGAATGACGTCATATCGACCATTGCAAAGACAATAGAAAAACAAAAATAAATCAAAGAGGCAGGGGAGTAACAGATGGGTAAAATTGCTTTTGTCTTTCCAGGACAAGGTTCACAGTCAATAGGAATGGGTCATGGCTTATTTCAGGAAAACGAGCGTGCTCAGCATATTTTTCGAAAAGCCGATGAAAAACTTGATTTTCAACTTTCCGAACTGATCTTTAATGGCACACAACAAGAATTAACGGTAACCTATAATGCACAGCCAGCTTTATTGACCACGAGCTATGCCTTTGTCAAGGAGTTAGAAGAAGCGGGAATCAAACCTGATTATACAGCAGGGCATAGTTTAGGTGAATATACGGCTTTAGTGGCATCAGGTGCAATTTCTTTTGAAGATGCCGTTTATACTGTGCGTAAGCGCGGTGAATTCATGGAAGCTGCGGTACCGAATGGTCAAGGTTCAATGGCTGCGATACTGGGAATGGACCGTGAAGCTCTATCTGAAGTGACTTCTGAAATAACAGCAACAGGGGAATCCGTTCAATTAGCCAATATTAATTGTCCAGGCCAAATCGTCATTTCTGGAACTTCAGAAGGGGTTAAACTTGCAAGTGCAAAAGCCAAGGAGAATGGGGCTAAACGGGCTCTTCCTCTTGAAGTGAGTGGACCGTTCCATTCGGAATTGATGAAACCAGCGGCAGAAAAGTTACAGGGTGTCCTTGATGAAGTAAGCTTCAAACAGGCACAAATTCCTGTCATTTCAAACGTAACGGCTAAGCCCATTACTGCACCTGCTGAAATAAAAGAAAAATTAATCGAACAGCTGTATTCACCGGTCCTCTGGGAGGACAGTGTGAAAACCCTACTTGAATTGGGAGTGGATACGTTCATCGAGGTAGGCCCTGGGAAAGTATTGGGTGGATTAATAAAGAAGATCGATCGTTCCGTTCAAATTCACTCGGTCTCCGATATAGAAACACTAACTAAAACAATTGAAACATTGAAGGGGGCAAAAGCATGATCCTCGAAGGTAAAAAAGCACTTGTAACAGGGGCGTCAAGAGGTATTGGCAGGGAAGTTGCATTAGAACTTGCCCGTCAAGGAGCAGACGTTGCCATCAACTATTCTGGCAGTGAAACGAAAGCGAATGAAGTGGTGGAAGAAATCAAGGCATTGGGCCGTAAAGCATTTGCCATCCAGTGCGATGTTGCAAATAGTGACTCGGTGACAAGCATGATCAAAGAGGTCATCGAACAGTTTGGCAGAGTGGATATTTTGGTTAATAATGCCGGTATCACACGAGATAACCTATTGATGCGAATGAAAGAAGAGGAATGGGATTCAGTGATCAATACGAATCTTAAAGGAGTTTTCCTTTGCACAAAAGCGGTCACAAGACAAATGATGAAGCAGCGTAGCGGCAGGATCATCAATATGGCATCGATCGTCGGCGTCAGCGGAAATGCAGGTCAGGCAAATTATGTTGCGGCCAAGGCTGGTGTGATCGGACTGACCAAAACTACGGCAAAGGAACTTGCTTCAAGAGGGATAACGGTAAATGCGATTGCTCCTGGTTTCATCTCGACGGATATGACTGGGGAATTGCCTGAAGATGTCCAAAAAGCCATGTTGGACCAAATTCCGCTTGCAAGGTTCGGTGACCCAAAAGATATCGCTGCAGTGGCGTCTTTCCTCGCTTCTGAGGCAAGCAAATATATGACTGGACAAACTCTTCATGTAGATGGCGGCATGGTCATGTAAGTTTTCTTTGATTTTTTCCGAAATTAATTTATAATGTTTTGAGGGGAGGTGAACACATTGGCAGATGTATTAGAAAGAGTAACGAAAATCGTTGTAGATCGTTTGAACGTAGAAGAATCAGAGGTTAAACTTGAAGCTTCTTTCAAAGAAGATCTTGGTGCCGATTCCCTAGATGTAGTTGAACTAGTCATGGAATTCGAAGACGAGTTTGATATGGAAATTTCGGACGATGACGCTGAAAAAATCGCCACAGTAGGTGATGCTGTGAATTACATACAAAGCACTATGTAATGTATTGTCGTTTGACTAAAAGCTCCGTTTTTTAACGGGGCTTTCTCTTATTCTTAAAGAAGGTTTGATGCAGCGGCAGATATAAGGGAATGAGCATGCCCCAGGTAGCCCCGCCTGCATTGCGGTGGTCTTTTGCCGTTAGTTTTCTTTAAGCGGATTATAATGTATGATGTACATAGGAAAGCTTGACAGGAATTCCTGCCAGGTTTCTTTTTAATATATTGGAAAAATATGCTTTTTGAACCGTTGTGGAGGGTTTTGTGTGATGCGTAGGAACGGAAATAATCGTAAACCATCAATCAAGGATAATAAATTTAAACAGTTGCAGGAAAGTCTGGGTTTTCATTTTCAGGATGAAAATTTATTGAAACAAGCTTTTACACATTCATCTTATGTGAATGAGCATCGCCGTAAGCCTTATGAAGATAATGAAAGGCTTGAATTCTTGGGAGACGCTGTGCTTGAACTGACCATCTCTAAATACTTATATCAAAAATATCCGATGATGAGCGAAGGTGAACTTACCAAATTAAGGGCAGCCATAGTGTGCGAGCCTTCACTTGTCGCTTTTGCCAATAGCCTTTCTTTCGGGGAATATGTTTTACTCGGAAAAGGGGAAGAAATGACAGGTGGACGAGAACGCCCTGCCATGCTTGCGGATGTATTCGAAGCCTATATTGGGGCTTTGTACCTTGACCAAGGATTAGAGCCAGTTGTGCAGTTTTTGAAGCATGTTGTATTTCCGAAGATAGACGAGGGTGCTTTTTCTCATGTGATGGATTATAAGAGCCAGCTTCAAGAGCTGATTCAGCGTGATGGTATCGGTGTCCTGCAATATAAAATCTTGCAGGAAAAAGGACCAGCCCATAACCGGGAGTTTGTTTCGACCGTTTCTCTGAATGGAGAAGAACTGGGCTCTGGTATAGGAAAGTCAAAAAAAGAAGCGGAGCAGCATGCTGCCGAGCATGCATTGATCGTTTTAAAAGAAAAAAAATCAACAAGATAGTTGAACAGTAGAGGAGGAAAGGTCATGTTCCTCAAACGCTTGGACGTTGTAGGATTTAAATCTTTCGCAGAGAAAATTTCGATTGATTTTGTACCTGGAGTCACGGCAGTGGTTGGACCAAACGGAAGCGGCAAAAGTAATGTGACCGATGCAGTCCGATGGGTACTTGGAGAGCAGTCTGCGAAATCGCTGCGTGGAGCAAAAATGGAAGATATCATCTTTTCGGGAAGTGACACGAGGAAAGCGTTGAATTTTGCAGAAGTTTCATTGACCCTTGATAACGAGACGAATTCCCTGCCGATTGATTTTCATGAAGTCAGTGTGACTAGACGGGTATACCGATCGGGAGAAAGTGAATTTTTCATTAATAATCAAGGTTGCCGACTGAAGGACATCATAGATCTTTTCATGGATTCTGGTCTTGGGCGTGAAGCATTTTCCATAATCAGCCAAGGGAAAGTGGAAGAAATCCTAAGCAGTAAGGCAGAAGAAAGACGAGTGATCTTTGAAGAGGCAGCAGGTGTCCTGAAATATAAAACAAGAAAACGAAAAGCGGAATCGAAGCTGACGGAAACACAGGATAACTTAAACCGTGTCCATGATATCCTCCATGAATTGGAGGGGCAAGTGGAACCGCTGAAAATTCAATCTTCCCTCGCCAAGGAATTTTTGGAGAAGAAAGAAGAGCTTGAGCAAATAGAAGTAGCTTTAACCGTTTTTGAAATAGAAGAACTTTATGAAAAATGGGAAAATCTATCCCAGGAACTCGAAAAACATAATGAAATGGAACAGCAAATGGCAGGGCAGCTTCATGACAGGGAAGCGCATCTCAAAAAGCTTCGGGATAGTCTTGCGACTCTTGAGGCATCGATCAATGAACTTCAGGAAATTCTCCTGAATGCCAGTGAAGAACTTGAAAAGCTTGAAGGCCGTAAAGAAGTTTTGAAAGAACGGAAAAAAAATGCCGCCCAAAACAAGTCACAGCTTGAAAAAGCGATTGTGGAAGGTGAGGCTGCTGTCGAGCGCTTGTCCCTGCAAAAGGAACGAGAAACGGAACTCCTGAATGCCCTGAACTCGGAAGTGAAAGGGATACAGGAAACCTTAAATGAAAAACAAAAAAGCTTAGGCCTATTCAATAGTGATATCGAAGCGATGATTGAAGTGAAAAAGAGTGACTATATTGAGTGGTTGAACAAGCAGGCATCGGCTAAAAATGAAAAACAGTACCTGCTTCAGCAGCTAACACAGCAGGAACATAAAAATGCTAAACTTGATATGGAAAATGAAAAGTTCTTAACCGAGCGAATGGGTATCACTGCTAAAAAATTGGAATATTCAAAGCTAATGGAAAATGTGACCAAGCAGCTTGAAGAGCATGTCTCTTATTTCCGGAATCAGCAGAACAAATTGAATGCGGCAAAGGATACGTATCAAAAACAAGAAACCACTCTTTATAAGGCCTATCAATTCCTTCAACAGGCAAAATCACGTAAGGAACTTCTTGAAGAAATGGAAGAGGATTATGCAGGCTTTTTTCAGGGAGTTAAAGAAGTTTTAAAAGCGAAAGAAACCCTTCGAGGCATAGAAGGGGCAGTTGCGGAATTGATAAAGGTTCCAAAGGAATATGAAACGGCCATCGAAACGGCTCTGGGCGGAGCGATGCAGCATGTGGTCGTTGAACGCGAAGAGCATGCAAGAGAAGCCATTTCCTTCTTGAAGAAACATAAGTATGGACGTGCGACGTTCTTGCCTTTATCAGTCATTAAGGCAAGAGAGATTTCAGTAAGCCAATTATCGATGCTAAAGAGCCACTCAGCTTTTGTGGGGACGGGCTCCTCATTGATCCAATATGATGACAGGCATGCAGCAATTGCGGAAAACCTGTTAGGGACTGTCATAATCACGACAGATCTAAAGGGTGCAAATGACTTGGCGAAAATGATGCAGCACCGTTTCCGCTTCGTAACCTTAGAAGGTGATATCGTCAATCCAGGTGGTTCAATGACTGGTGGCGCGTTGAAGCAAAAAACGACCTCCCTGCTTTCAAGGAAAACGGAATTGGAAGAGCTCCATCAAAAACTAGCCGCCATGGAAGCGAAAACGAATCAGCTAGAAAAGCAGGTCAAACAGCTCAAAGTGGATGTGGGTGTTCAAGAGCAAACGCTTGAACAAACCAGAAAAACAGGGGAGAGCCTTCGATTGCAAGAACAAACCCTGAAGGGCGAACTTCGTGAAGTGGAGCTACAGGAAAGAAATGTGAATGAACGGCTGCATCTTTATGATTTGGATAAAAATTCATATTTAGAAGAACAACAGCAAAAAACGGCAAGACTTGAAGAGCTGGAAGAGCTTTTGGAATCATGTAAAATGGAAATTGAAGGGCTTGACCGGCTGATTTCCGACATGACGGAACAAAAGCAATCCCAACAATCCTCAAAAGAGAACCTTGCCGAAGAAACGAATGAACTGAGGGTAACACTGGCCTCTAAGCGTGGGCAGCTACAAAACCAAAAAGAGAAGATGGAACGCATTGATTCGGATCTTTCAAAGGAAACAAGCAGGCTTGACGAAAACAAAGATGATTTGGGGCTCCTGACCAATGAAATGACAGACAGTTCAAGCGGGGAAGAATCCCTGGAAGATATGGCACAGCAGAAATTGCTCGATAAAAATGGGGCAATTGAAGGAATCACTATAAAAAAACAGGAAAAAAACGAGCTTCTAACACAAGTTGAAACACTTGAACTGGCCTTGAAAGAAGAAAACCGACTTTATAGAGGCATTGTTGAAGTGATGAAGGACGAAGAAGTAAAATTAACCCGTCTGGATGTGGAATTGGAAAATCGTCTCGACCACTTGAGAGAAGAATATACGCTTTCCTTTGAAGGTGCAAAAGAACAGTATCCATTGATGATGCCTGCAGAAGAAGCCCAAAAAAAAGTGAAGCTCATCAAGCTTGCAATAGAGGAATTAGGGACGGTAAATTTAGGTGCGATTGATGAATATGCACGTGTAGCTGAACGCTATGAATTCCTCCTTAGTCAAAAGGAAGACCTTCAACAGGCGAAAGAAACATTATTCCAAGTCATCGATGAAATGGATGATGAAATGAAGCGGCGCTTTGCAGATACCTTTTATTCGATCCGTGAAGAATTCGAACAAGTCTTCAAAGCATTATTTGGCGGAGGAAGAGCTGAGCTTAAACTGACGAATCCGGATGATTTACTAAATACAGGGGTAGATATCATTGCACAGCCGCCTGGGAAAAAACTGCAAAATTTGAGCCTCTTATCCGGAGGAGAACGGGCACTGACAGCCATAGCCCTTTTATTCTCCATTCTGAAAGTGCGGCCGGTGCCTTTCTGTATTCTTGATGAAGTCGAGGCAGCCCTTGATGAGGCGAATGTCGTCCGGTTCAGCCAATTTTTAAGGAAGTTCAGCAGGGAAACGCAGTTTATCGTGATTACTCACCGTAAAGGCACGATGGAAGAGGCTGATGTACTATATGGCATTACGATGCAGGAGTCAGGCGTTTCCAAACTTGTTTCCGTCCGGATGGAAGAATCAGAAAACTTTATTGAAGTTTAAATTCATTATTAGAGGAAGTGGGACAATGAGTTTTTTCAAAAAGCTAAAAGAGAAATTTACGAACCAGGAAGATAAAGAAAAAGAAGTTGAAGCAGAAGTATCCATAGGGGAAAAATTCAAGCAAGGTTTGACAAAGACAAGGAATTCCTTTACTGGAAGGGTTAATGAACTTGTTGCCCGTTATCGGAAAGTGGATGAGGACTTTTTTGAAGAACTTGAAGAAATCCTGATACAGGCTGATGTAGGCTTTGATACTGTGATGGAACTAATTGATCAATTAAAAATGGAAGTCAAGCTTCGCAATATCTCTGATACAAGGGAAGTGCAATCCGTCATTTCCGAAAAGCTTGTCGAAATCTACCAAGGTGATGAAGAAGGGACTCCGAGCCTGAATATACAAGAAGAAGGTTTGACGGTCATTTTGTTCGTAGGGGTTAATGGGGTAGGTAAAACGACGACAATCGGTAAACTTGCTCATAAATTCAAGGCAGAAGGCAAGTCTGTCGTATTGGCAGCCGGGGATACGTTCCGTGCAGGTGCAATTGAACAGCTCGAGGTATGGGGAGAACGTGTTGGTGTCAGTGTAATCAAGCAAGGAGAAGGCTCTGACCCTGCTGCGGTCATGTTCGATGCCATTCAGGCCGCCAAGGCTCGTAAAGCGGATATTCTGATTTGTGATACAGCTGGACGTTTACAAAATAAAGTGAATTTAATGAAGGAATTGGAAAAGGTGAAACGTGTAATTGAACGTGAAATACCTGGTGCACCACATGAAGTGTTGCTTGCCCTTGATGCAACAACTGGACAAAATGCACTTATTCAGGCCAAGACATTCAAGGAAGCGACCAATGTTTCCGGTATTGTTTTAACAAAGCTTGATGGCACGGCAAAAGGTGGAATTGTTTTGGCAATTCGCAATGAACTGGCCATTCCCGTTAAATTTGTCGGGCTTGGTGAAAAAATGGACGATCTGCAGGAATTCGATGCAGAGAAATATGTTTATGGCCTGTTTGCTGATATCATCGATAAAGAAGAGGTTTAAGCAAAAAATGTCCGGAAGAGATTTTTCTCTTCCGGATTTTTGCCATTTTTTAATGAGGCACCAACATTGTTACAGGGTTCACTGTGAACTTCTAGAAGCAAGAAAACGAAAAAAATAATGCTTTGCAAACAAGTGGTAAGGAGTTTGACTTGACATCAAATAAACAAGGCTTTACAATATAAACTTGTAAAGGGTTTTCACTTAACAGCAGGGAGGCTTGCTAAGATGCTTGAAAAGACAACGCGGATTAATTATTTGTATGACTTTTACCAATCGTTGTTAACAGAGAAGCAGCAGAGCTACATGTCCCTCTACTATCTGGATGATTACTCTCTTGGCGAGATTGCCGATGAATACGAAGTAAGTAGGCAGGCAGTCTATGATAATATAAAAAGAACAGAAGCGATGCTTGAGGAATATGAAGCGAAGCTATTGTTATTTCAAAAATTTCAAGAGCGTAACCAGTGGATTGCGAATATGAAGGGACTCATAGAAAAGGATTCCTTTTCAAAAGAGAAGCTGCTAGACGCAATCACAACGCTTGAGAAGTTGGATTAGGAGGCGGCAATATGGCATTTGAAGGATTGGCCGACCGACTGCAGAGCACGATGCAAAAGATCCGTGGAAAAGGTAAGGTCAACGAAGCGGACGTTAAAGAAATGATGCGTGAAGTTCGATTGGCCCTGCTTGAAGCGGATGTTAACTTTAAAGTCGTGAAGGATTTTGTAAAACGTGTTAGTGAACGTTCGGTAGGTCAGGAAGTGCTGAAAAGCTTAACCCCCGGTCAACAGGTAATTAAAGTAGTTAAGGAAGAATTGACGGAGCTGATGGGCGGCGAACAAAGCAAGATTGCCGTTGCCTCGAAACCACCGACCGTCATTATGATGGTAGGGCTTCAAGGTGCTGGTAAAACGACGACCACCGGAAAGCTTGCCAATCTTCTTAGAAAAAAATACAACCGCAAGCCATTGCTCGTTGCGGCTGATATTTACCGTCCGGCGGCGATTAAGCAGCTTGAAACACTTGGCAAACAATTAAGCATGCCTGTTTTCTCCCTTGGGGACCAGGTCAGCCCTGTTGAAATTGCCAAACAGGCGATTGAAAAGGCTAAGGAAGAACATCATGATTATGTGTTGATTGATACCGCAGGCCGCCTTCATGTTGATGAAAACTTGATGGGTGAACTGAAGGATATCAAAGAATTGACAAAACCCGATGAAATCTTCCTGGTTGTCGATGCGATGACAGGTCAGGATGCGGTCAATGTGGCCCAAAGCTTTAATGAACAGTTAGGCCTGACTGGAGTCGTACTTACGAAACTTGATGGGGATACACGTGGTGGTGCGGCACTTTCGATTCGTTCAGTCACCAACACGCCGATAAAATTCGTCGGTATGGGAGAAAAATTGGATGCACTTGAAGCATTCCATCCAGAACGGATGGCGTCAAGGATCCTCGGCATAGGTGATGTATTGACCCTTATCGAAAAAGCACAGGCCAATGTAGATGAAGAAAAAGCGAAAGAATTAGAGAAAAAGATGCGTACAGCCACTTTTACCTTTGATGATTTCCTTGATCAGCTTGGTCAGGTGCGGAATATGGGTCCGCTTGATGATATTCTGAAAATGATTCCTGGTGCGAACAAAATGAAAGGGATGGATAACCTTCAGATCGATGAGAAACAGATCGGTCATGTCGAAGCTATCATCCGTTCAATGACGACGCAGGAAAAGGAACATCCAGAAACCATGAATGCATCCCGTAAGAAACGGATTGCCAAAGGAAGCGGCAGATCGATTCAAGAAGTGAACCGCCTATTGAAGCAATTCGAAGAAATGAAAAAGATGATGAAACAGGTTACGAACATGCAAAAAGGGAAGAAAAAGGGATTCAAATTCCCGTTCATGTAAGGTTTATTTTAGGTTGAAACTAAGGAGAAATACGGGTTAAAGCCATGTGTTTCAACACTTTTTTCACCTGTTAAGAAAAAAACCTTTACAAACATACAAGACATTTGATATTATACTATCTTGTGTGAAACTATTCGGAGGTGCTTATTTAAAATGGCAGTAAAAATTCGCTTAAAACGTATGGGAGCTAAAAAATCTCCTTTCTATCGTATTGTAGTTGCAGATTCTCGTTCACCACGTGACGGACGTTACATTGAAGTGGTAGGAACTTATAACCCGGTGACTCAACCAGCTAAAGTTGAAATCAACGAAGAGCTTGCTCTTAAATGGTTACAAGATGGAGCTAAACCATCTGATACAGTTCGTAACTTATTCTCAACACAAGGCATCATGGAAAAATTCCATGTTGCAAAAAACAGCAAGTAATCGACGGTAGTTGATGAAAGCACTAATTGAAACGATTGTTTCAGCACTTGTGGATTATCCGGAGGAGGTCATCGTGACCTCCAAGGAAGAGTCCGACCGGATTGTTTATATCCTCTCCGTTCATAAAGAGGACATGGGCAAGGTCATCGGTAAACAAGGGCGTGTTGCTAAGGCGATTCGGACTGTGGTATATGCAGCAGGATCTTCACAGCAGAAGAAAATCTATTTGGAGATTTCCGAATAAGGAGGGCTAATACCCCTCCTTTTTTTGTACTTCAAGAAAGTGAAATTCCGACTTTGATCCTATTTGGATCTGAACCGGAGTTTAAACTTTACGCCTTTTTAAGACGCATCTTTTATCGATTTACGTTATACTTAAGAGAATGACCCCCTTTTCAAAAAGATTACCCTATCATACATATTTTTTGAAGGAAATAAGAAATCATAGATAATAGGAGGTGCTGGAATGAAAATTCTCCAAAATGTAATCGTTAACCAAGTATTAACGGAATCCAGCAAGAATCAGCTCCTCGAGAAGTACAAGTCAAAACGCCTTCAGCTTCAAAAAGAGAGTGAACAGCTTCGCTTTGAACTGAAAAAGCTTGAAAAAACAAGAAATCTCCAGCCTGCTAGTCTCCGTGCTCATTTCGAAAAAGAAATAAACCAGAGGCAAGAAAAAATTAAACTGCTTGAATTTCAAATGGAGCAGTTGGAGATCCTTCCCACCGGAAGCGAATTGAAGGAACGGGAAGTTCAAAGTATCATTGATGTGGAAATTGGGGCAGATTGGGACGATATTATGGCAACGAAGACTATTGTCATTAAAGATGGAATCGTCTCGGAAATTCGTTAGAGGTGAAAGAATGGAAAAATGGTTTAATGTAGGTAAAATTGTCAACACACATGGTCTTTTAGGAGAAGTGCGTGTCATTTCTTCAACAGACTTTCCGGAAAAACGATTCAAAGTGGGAAATACACTGCATTTGTTTAGGGACACTGATAAAAAGCCTTTGCCGCTTATCATCAGGTCACACCGTACCCATAAAAACTTTAACCTATTGACGTTCGAGAACTATTATAACGTCGGACAGGTCGAGGCTTTTAGAAACGGGGTACTAAAAGTGAAGGAAGCACAGCTTGGTAAATTGGACGAAGGTGAGTTCTACTTCCATGAAATCATCGGCTGTTCTGTATTTACGGATGAAGGTTTGGAAGTTGGGGAAATCATTGAGGTTCTTACGCCTGGTGCCAATGATGTTTGGGTCATTAAGAAAGCTGGCAGTAAGGATATTCTGATCCCGTATATTGAACAAATTGTAAAAGAAGTAGATATTTCCGCTAAAAAGGTCATCATTACACCGATGGAAGGACTTTTAGACTGATGAAAATCGATGTGCTTTCGCTTTTTCCAGAAATGTTCGAAGGGGTATTTGGCTCGTCCATCTTAAAAAAGGCTGCGGAAAAGCAGGCTGTCAGCTATAAGGTGACCAATTTTCGAGACTATGCAGATAATAAGCACTCGACGGTAGACGATTATCCGTATGGCGGAGGTGCCGGAATGGTATTGAAGGCACAACCGATTTTTGATGCTGTAGAAGCTCTAAAAGGCCAAGCTGAGCTAACCCCAAGGGTAGTCCTGCTTTGTCCTCAGGGAGAGCGTTACACGCAGAAAAAAGCTGAAGAGTATGCAAATGAAGAACATCTCATTTTCATATGCGGACATTATGAAGGATACGATGAGCGCATCCGGGAGCATGTCGTCACGGATGAAATATCGATTGGTGACTTTGTTCTTACAGGCGGGGAATTGGGCGCAATGGTCATTATTGACAGCGTAGTTCGCTTGCTTCCCGGCGTTCTAGGAAATGTTGACTCCCCGATTCTTGATTCCTATTCTTCTGGTTTGTTAGAGCATCCCCATTATACTAGACCTGCAGATTTTCGGGGGATGAAAGTTCCCGATCCGCTAATATCCGGAAATCATAAAAAAATCGATGAATGGCGGATGAAGGAATCTCTGCGCAGAACGTGGATGCGGCGTCCTGATTTGCTCGATAGTTATGAACTATCGGAACTTGAAAAAAAATTATTGTCCGAGATTAAAAAAGAAGACTGATGCCTATTGCATCGACGTTTATAGTATGATAGGATATACCTTGTGACTTGGGCAAAATGCTCAGTCTTATAACGATGTTCCGCTGCAAACAATAAGTATTTGCAAGAGCGTCCAGGAGGAGTTGAAATCGATGCAAAATCTTATTAACGAAATCACAAAAGAACAACTTCGCTCAGATCTTCCATCATTCAGACCTGGTGACACAGTACGTGTACACGTAAAGGTTATTGAAGGAACTCGCGAACGTATCCAGTTGTTTGAAGGCGTTGTAATCAAACGTCGTGGCGGCGGAGTTAGTGAAACTTTCACAGTGCGTAAGATCTCTTACGGCGTTGGAGTAGAACGTGCTTTCCCTGTTCACACACCAAAAATTGCGAAACTAGAAGTTATCCGTCACGGTAAAGTACGTCGTGCGAAACTTTATTACCTACGCGAACTTCGTGGTAAAAAAGCACGTATTAAAGAAATTCGTCGTTAATTCTTCGAATATCTTCATGCGGGTTTACCATGATCCACATAAGGTGAATAACCAAACAGTATCAAAAAGGGAGCTTGTTTTTCAGGCTCCCTTTTTGCACTGCAAGAAACCATTAATGCACATATACGGTGAAAACTATATAGAATCCCGCTCGCTATAGCGTCCGCAACATGTTAAAATAATTGTTGATATGCTTTCTAAAAGGGTGGGTAAGGATGGCGAAAAAGAAAAATGAATTGTGGGAATGGACAAAGGCGGTCATAATCGCGGTTATAGCTGCGACACTGATTCGTTATTTCCTCCTGGCTCCAATTGTTGTGGACGGTAATTCCATGATGCCGACATTAAAGAATACGGACCGCATGCTCGTTAATAAAATCTCCTATTCGATTGGTGAACCGAAAAGATTCGACATTATCGTTTTTGAAGCTCCAGAAGGCAAAGATTACATAAAGCGGGTCATCGGATTGCCAGGGGAAAAAGTGGAATATAAAGATGATACTCTGTACGTGAATGGAAAAGCTTATGATGAGCCATACTTGGATGAATATAAAAAACAATTGATAGATGGCGGGGCTTTGACGGAACCTTTTACATTAAGTGATGTCATAGAACAAGGAACGGTGCCTGAAGACCATCTATTTGTCTTAGGGGATAATCGTCGTGTTAGTAAGGATAGCCGCTATATTAGCGTTGGCGTCGTTCCTTACGATAAAGTGTTAGGAAAAACTAAATTAGTTTATTGGCCGATTGAAGACTTTCGATTGGCGGAATAGTAGGAAGGTGGATTCCATTGACAATACAGTGGTTCCCTGGCCATATGGCCAAAGCAAGACGGGAAGTAACAGAGAAATTAAAACTGATCGACATCATCTTTGAACTTGTGGATGCCCGGATTCCGGCATCTTCACGAAATCCGATGATCGATGAAATCATACAGCATAAACCGAGGGTTATCCTTTTGAATAAAGCTGATATGGCCGATCCGGTGAAAACGAATATGTGGCTTGAATATTATAAATCACAGGGGAAAACGGCGATTGCCATTAACTCGCAGGCAGGAAACGGTTTAAACCAGATTACAGCTGCTTCTAAAAAACTTTTAAAAGATAAGTATGACAGGATGGAATCAAGAGGAATAAAGCCAAGAGCCATCCGCGCCATGATAGTCGGGATTCCGAATGTAGGGAAATCAACTTTAATCAATCGACTTGCCAAAAAGAACATTGCCAAAACAGGGAATACACCTGGTGTCACGAAGGCGCAGCAATGGATAAAAGTTGGTAAGGAATTGGAACTGTTGGACACGCCGGGGATCCTCTGGCCTAAATTCGAGGATCAGGAAGTGGGCTTGAAGCTTGCATTGACGGGAGCGATCAAGGATACGATCTTAAACTTGCACGAGGTCTCTTTATACGGTCTGCGCTTTTTGGAAAAGGAATATCCGGATAGATTGAAATCCCGTTATAACCTGAGTGCAATTCCTCAGGAAACGCTTGAACTATTCGATGCCGTCGGAAAGTTCAGGGGCTGTTTAGCTTCTGGTGGCTTCATTGATTATGACAAAACCGCAGAGTTGGTCGTACGTGAAATCCGTTCAGAAAAGATGGGCCCTCTTACGTTTGAGGTCCCTAAGGATTATGAAGAGGATAATATCCCCGAATAACATTAAGTAGAGATTGCAAGACACTGACCTGATTTTTGAAGAAGGTCAGTGAAAAGGGTTGATACGGAGCTGGAGTTGGATGTCGAAAAGGTTTTTAACTTTTGATGTCTCTTTTCCGCTCCGTATTTTTGTTTGAACTGTAGAAAAGGAGCAAGACTGCCGATAATTAATATGATGGGTGATAAATGATGAAAACTGCAATGAGCATTAAGGAAATCTCCTCAAAGTTAAAGACTATAAGAGAGCCAGAAGATTTATTTTTACAAGAATGCCGGGAAGACAGCCGAAAGGGAGTAACTGACTTAGTGAGCAAATGGCAAAGAGCCTATGAAAAAGAGCTACAGGTAAAGGATGCTTTCACGGAAATGACGGAGTTTGAACGGCAATTGCGCAAACAAGGGTTTTCCATTCTTGCAGGTATCGATGAAGTAGGAAGAGGACCGTTGGCAGGACCAGTTGTGACAAGTGCTGTCATCTTGCCGGAATCTTTTTATTTGCCAGGACTGAATGATTCTAAAAAGATTCCAGAGTCAAAAAGGGAACTGTTTTATGAGATGATTTTTAAGGAAGCACTTTCCATAGGTGTGGGTGTTGTACATAGCGAAGTAATTGATGAAATCAATATATATCAAGCTACGAAAAAGGCAATGGTGGCCGCAGTGAACGATCTGTCAGAACTTCCTGATCATTTGTTGATTGATGCGATGGAACTGGATGTGCCGATTCCGCAGCTTTCACTCATAAAGGGGGATGCAAGAAGCATTACCATCTCTGCGGCCTCCATTATAGCGAAAGTGACTCGTGACAGGATGATGAAGGAATATGGTGAAGAATATCCGGAATATGGTTTCGGAAAGCACATGGGATATGGGACAAGTCAACATTTAGAAGCGCTCGATAAGCACGGGCTTACACCTTGGCATAGAAGAAGTTTTGCACCAGTTAAGGAAATCGCTGCACGTACGAAGGACTAGGGAGGATGAGTGATGCAATCGACAACAAGCGGTCAACCCGTATCTTCACCAATTGAAATACAAGGAACTGCGAGTTTGAAAAACGGTCAAATCCTTTTCGGGAAAGTGAATAAGGTTTTTCCTAACCAAACGGCCGAGGTACAGATTGGCCATCAAAAAATGATTGCCGCTCTCGATATCCCGCTTCGGGCAGGAGAAAGGTATTGGTTTCAAATTCAGCCACCAAATGAGGGGAAGGTCGTGTTAAAAGCTTTAGATTCCCCGAATTTGAACTGTTCCAGCTTAGATGGCACAGCTGCACAATTGATCGCTCATCTCGGCATAACGCCCGAACCTGCGGCGGCAAAGCTTGCCGAATATCTCCTGAAAAACCGTCTCCCGATAACCAAGGAAACTTTTCAGTCCGCTTTGCAATGGCTGAAAACTGCTGATGCAGAAGTTGGTCTGCCTCTGATAAAAACAATGTTCATTCAGCAATTGCCGTTTGTAAAAGATGTATATGATGCATTATTTTCACATGCCAAAGGCGAACCTTTTCACAAATTGCTCAGCGGCCTCAAGCAGCAACTGCAGGATGGGGGAGTTGTAACGAGGACGGCTTTCAAGCTTATGGAGGTATTGGACTCCTTGCATGTGGCTAAACAGAGCCAGCTTCAACAATTCGGTTTGCAAAAACTAGTGACCATTTGGCTGGATTCGGATTCAACACCTGAAATGAAATCCGGCGCATTTTCCCTGCTTAAAAAGACAGGTTTTGTCCCAAAGGGAATTACAGAATCTGTCTTTCTGGCGAAGTTAATTGATGGAGCTGAGGCGAGGTCCGGAATTCCTAAGAACTCAGCGATTGAAAAATTACACCAAGGATTGCATGTACTTTCCAAGGCAAAAAGCGGAGCATTTGGAAAAGTTGACGAAATCGAAATTAATATAAATCGGATATTGAACGGCGTTGATCATAAAGCGACAAAAATGCCAACTGATATCCAATCGTTTCAGAAAAAAATTTCTGCAGAAAAACTTTCCCCTCTTGCCTTTCATTTGCTTGAGAGTGCTTTTGCAGAAGCAACAGCTGGAAAAAAAGCATTAGGCGGAAATGTAGAAGTGAATGACCTTTTAGGCTATTTGAATATGGATAGAGAGCAGGTAGTTGAGTCGAAGGGTAAGGCGGCCAAACTACTGTTTCAGTCACTTAAACAGCTGTCTGAGGCCCAGTTCGTTAGGAATAATGAGAGGCTGGTCCTTGCCCAGGTATTTGAAGCTGAGTTTCAAACAATCGATTTTACTAATGGTCCATCTGTTGCACACCAACTAAAAGAGTGGACGAAGATCCTTGGTCTTCAGCTGGAACATGCACTTGTTAATCTTACTAGAGATGAAATGGAGTTCTCGAAGGATTTGGATACACTTAAACCGCTGCTGCTTAAATTGCTGAATGAGCAAACTCCGGCAGCCATTAAGGAGATCGCAGAACAAATCCTAAATCGGGTCACTGCCCAACAGATCCTTGCACAAGAAAATGGGCCGATTCAGAATTTGCTCCTTACACTTCCAATCAATCTGGGCTCTACACAAACGGACCTAACGTTACAATGGAGCGGAAGGAAAACAAAAGATGGCAAGATAGACCCGGAATACTGCCGCGTCCTATTTTATTTAGAATTAGAACGCCTTAAAGAGATTATCATCGATATGCAGGTACAAAATCGAATCATAAAGGTGACGGTCATTAATAGGCATGGAGCAGTCCTTGAAGAGACAGCAAATCAATATCTTGAACTCATGAGAGAGAATCTGGAAAAAATGGATTACAGATTGTCAGGTGTTTCATTTGTAAACATGGGAAGCGGAAAAGAGAGGGGCCACGGGTTGAAATCCGTTCCTTTTTCAGAATCTGGTTCATATAGTGGAGTGGATATTCGAATATGAAAAATGATAGGCGAAAAGAAGCGATTGCCTTAAAGTATGATCAAAAGACATCCAAAGCTCCCGTCATATTGGCGAAGGGGAAAGGTAAAACGGCTGAAAATATCCTGGAAAGGGCTATGAAGCTGGATATACCGGTCCAAAAGGATGAGTCGCTTGCTGCACTTTTAAGTCAATTGGATATAAATCAAACGATACCGGAAGAATTGTACGGAGCTGTTGCGGAGGTATTTGCATTCATTTATAAAGTCGACAAGGACATGAATCGGTAGGGGCCTGATTATGCAAGTGATTTCACCAAAATGGATTCTTGTTGGTTTTTGTAGAAAATTAGGGAAATCGTTAATAAATTTTCATTATATTAAAAACATACTAAACTATCAGCAAAAGGACAAAGCCATGGCTTTGTCCTTTTGCTTTTCCTTTGAGTCAAAACAAGGATAAACGTAATTTCCCTGAGGTGTTTTCTGGATTAATATGGTGGAAAAGGGTGTAGCAGGGTGTGTTTTCACTGGACTTATAAGAGAAAAGGCTTTTTAAAAGAATAGAATAATAGAAAAAAAATAATGGATTTTCACTTGAAAGAAACACAACGGCCAAGCAGTTTTTTTCCATTTAATACAAGAGTAAAAAAAGTATATTATGATAATATTCACAAAATTATGTGAAAGAATATTATGCACCAAGGAGAATTTTGTTGTAATATGGTAGAGAAAACAGGCATTAAATTTAAAAGTTGGTTTTTAGTAGATAAGGAGGATGGGAAATGAATATCCATGAGTATCAGGGAAAAGAGATATTGCGACAATACGGGGTATCCGTTCCAAATGGCCGGGTTGCCTTTACTGTAGATGAAGCAGTGGAAGCAGCGAAGGAATTAGGTACGGAAGTTGTTGTCGTCAAAGCTCAAATTCATGCGGGCGGCCGCGGGAAAGCCGGCGGAGTTAAGGTAGCGAAAAATCTTGATGAAGCACGTACATATGCAGAAGAGATTCTTGGTAAGACGCTGGTGACCCATCAAACAGGACCGGCAGGCAAGGAAGTTAAGCGTTTACTTATTGAAGAAGGCTGCGACATTACGAAGGAATATTATATCGGGCTGGTCCTTGACCGTGCTACGAACAGTGTCGTATTGATGGCTTCTGAAGAAGGCGGAACGGAAATTGAGGAAGTGGCTGAAAAGACACCAGAGAAAATTTTCAAAGAAGTAATCGATCCGGTTGTCGGCCTGACTGGCTTCCAGGCACGTAGGATTGCATTCAATATCAATATTCCGGCTTCACTTATAAATAAAGCTTCCAAACTGATGGTTAACTTATATACAGCTTTCGTTGAAAAAGATTGCTCAATCGCTGAAATCAACCCATTAGTGGTAACGGGCGATGGCAATGTAATGGCACTGGATGCTAAATTGAATTTCGATGATAATGCGATTTACCGCCATAAAGACATCGCGGAGTACCGTGATTTGGATGAAGAGGATGCGAAAGAGATTGAAGCATCAAAACATGGCCTTAGTTACATATCGCTTGACGGAAATATCGGATGTATGGTTAATGGTGCCGGACTTGCTATGGCAACGATGGACATCATTAAACATTATATGGGAGATCCGGCTAACTTCCTTGACGTTGGTGGCGGCGCTACTGAGGAAAAAGTAAAAGAGGCTTTCAAAATCATCCTATCCGATCAAAATGTTAAAGGCATCTTCGTTAATATCTTCGGGGGGATCATGAAATGTGACATCATCGCGACAGGCGTAGTAGCTGCTGCTAAAGAGCTTGGCCTGGATGTCCCTCTTGTTGTTCGTCTTGAAGGTACGAATGTGGACCTTGGTAAAAAGATACTTAAAGAGTCAGGTTTAAATATTACGGCTGCTGAATCAATGGCAGATGGAGCACAAAAAATAGTATCACTTGTAGGATAATAGGCAGGGGGGAACATAATGAGCGTTTATATTAATAAAGATACGAAAGTGATCGTTCAGGGAATCACTGGTTCAACAGCATTATTTCATACAAAACAAATGTTGGAATACGGCACGAAAATCGTTGGAGGAGTCACTCCGGGCAAAGGCGGAACAGAAGCGGAAGGGGTACCTGTATTCAATACAGTTTCCGAAGCTGTCACTGAAACCGGAGCGAATGCATCGGTTATCTACGTACCGGCTCCATTTGCTGCAGATGCGATTCTTGAAGCCGTTGACGCAGAACTAGATCTTGTTATTTGTATCACGGAACATATTCCTGTCCTGGATATGGTCAAGGTGAAGCGTTACATGGAAGGTAAAAAGACTCGCTTGATCGGACCGAACTGCCCGGGTGTCATTAGCCCGGAAGAATGTAAGATTGGTATCATGCCAGGATATATCCACAAAAAAGGCCATGTAGGTGTAGTTTCTCGTTCTGGAACTTTAACGTACGAAGCCGTTCACCAATTATCACAAGCAGGCATTGGACAATCTACGGCTGTCGGTATCGGTGGGGATCCCGTTAACGGAACGGACTTCATTGATGTACTGAAAGCATTCAATGAAGATCCGGAAACACATGCGGTGATCATGATCGGGGAAATCGGCGGCACGGCAGAAGAAGAAGCGGCAATCTGGGTGAAAGAAAATATGACTAAGCCAGTTGTAGGTTTCATTGGTGGCCGTACAGCTCCAGCTGGTAAACGTATGGGACATGCTGGTGCCATAATTTCAGGAGGAAAAGGTACAGCTGACGAGAAAATCCGCGTTATGAACGAATGTGGAATTAAAGTTGCCGAGACTCCATCCGTAATGGGTGAAACATTGATCTCCGTCCTGAAGGAAAAAGAAATCTACGAACCTTGTAAAACGCATTGATTTAAGTTGGCCGACCTGTTTTTTGGGTCGGCCTTTATTTCACTCCAAATTCCTCGGGAAACACATTTCGATTACTTTGACCATCACAATCAACCTACCTTTAAAAATATCCGATTAGGGGTGCTTCCAATTGAATAAAACAGAAAAATTAATCCACCTCCATCATTGCCGCGGAGCAGGATGGAAAACAATCCAAATTATCATGTCAAATGACCCGTCCTTATCTTCCCTTTTCACTATGAATCAGGAGGAATGGGTAAAAATCCTCCCTATCCCTTCAAATAAGCTTACCCTCTTTCTCAAAGATTTACATTCACTCAATACCATCGATAAACTTAAACGATACGAAGATTGCCAAATTCATTGCTTGACGATCTTCGATGATGATTATCCTTTTTTGCTGAAGCAAATATTCGATCCCCCATGGGTTCTTTATTTAAAAGGCGATAAGAAGCTTCTAACGAGGAGGAGCACGCTAGGTGTTGTTGGAACACGTAAGCCAACCTCGTATGGACTGGAGGCCTTAAAAACGATTCTATTACCACTTGTAAAGAAAAAATTCGTGATCATAAGTGGGGTGGCTGCTGGAATCGATGCAGAGGCACATAAAATCACTTTGGGGGAAGGCGGAGATACGATTGGGGTTTTAGGAGGAGGTCATTTGCAAATATACCCAAAATCCAATATTTCCCTTGCAGGGGAAATCATCAATAAAGGGTTACTTTTATCTGAGACTCCACCGGAAAAGAGAGCGGAACCTTGGATGTTTCCGCTTAGGAATCGAATCATCAGTGGATTATCACTGGGAATATTCGTGGTCGAGGCCAAAGAAAAAAGCGGTTCCCTTATTACGGCACAATCTGCTTTGGAACATGGCAGGGAGGTATTTGCGCTTCCTGGCAATGTAACGAGTCCAGAATCATTAGGGACCAATCAATTGATTCAAGATGGTGCCAAACTTGTTTTGAGTTCTAAGCAGATTGAGGAAGAATTTTGAACGATATAATATAGAAGATAGACGGAGAATTAAACGGAAAAATAGAAAAAAAAGGTGTTTTTTTAAAAGGAATTGTTGAAATTTTAGACAAAAAGGTTGAAAATATTGTAAAACTGTTATAAGTTTTGCAAATGGCACCTCTTGTCAAAATACTTATAAATAAATAAAATGACATGCTTTGAAAAGTAAAGAGGTGTTGACAAATGTTTTTTGAATGATTAATAATAGTGAAGATTTATATTACCTCTTTGAGGAGGATTTATTGGATGTCAGAATACTTAGTGATTGTGGAATCGCCCGCAAAGGCGAAAACAATAGAACGTTACTTGGGAAAAAAATATAAAGTAAAGGCTTCCATGGGGCATGTACGCGATTTGCCTAAAAGCCAAATGGGTGTCGATGTTGAACATGAATATGAACCTAAATATATAACTATCCGCGGCAAAGGCCCGGTTTTAAAAGAATTGAAAACTGCTGCAAAAAAAGCGAAAAAAATCTATCTCGCGGCTGACCCCGACAGAGAAGGGGAAGCCATTGCCTGGCATTTGGCTCACAGTCTCGATGTTGACATTAATTCTGATTGCCGCGTGGTATTCAACGAAATCACGAAAGAGGCTATCAAAGAATCATTTAAATCACCGAGGCCAATAAATATGAAATTGGTTGATGCGCAACAGGCAAGAAGGGTCTTGGATCGTTTGGTCGGATACAATATCAGCCCGCTTTTGTGGAAAAAAGTGAAAAAAGGCTTAAGTGCGGGACGGGTCCAATCGGTTGCTGTACGGATGATCATTGACCGGGAAAAAGAAATCAAAGATTTTATCCCGGAAGAGTATTGGACAATCAAGGCAGATTTTGTAAAAGGAAAAGAACAGTTTGAAGGTTCCTTTTTCAGCCTGGGCGGTGAGCGGAAAGAATTAAATACAGAAGAGGACGTCAAAAAAGTACTCGGTTCTTTAAATGGCGGCGAATTTACGATAGGGGCAGTGGCTAAAAAGGAAAGAAGGCGTAATCCAGCTGCACCTTTTACGACTTCTTCCCTGCAACAAGAAGCGGCTCGAAAATTGAATTTCCGTGCAAAGAAAACAATGATGCTTGCTCAGCAGCTTTATGAAGGAATCGAGCTTGGAAAGGAAGGGACAGTCGGGTTAATCACGTATATGAGAACCGATTCGACCCGGATTTCCGATGTTGCGAAACAGGAAGCCCATACCTTCATTGAAAATAGTTATGGTAAAGATTATGTTCAGGTTGAGCAGCGGAAAGAGAAAAAACAGACTAATGCCCAAGATGCCCATGAAGCGGTAAGACCAACGAGCACATTACGTGAACCGGGTGTAGTCAAGGAGTTCTTATCCAGAGATCAATTCCGTCTATATAAGTTGATTTGGGAGCGATTCGTTTCAAGTCAAATGTCTTCGGCGGTCATGGATACGATGAGCATCGACCTGCATAACGAAGATGTCATCTTCAGGGCCAATGGTTCAAAAATTAAATTTCCGGGCTTCATGAAGGTATATGTTGAGGGATCCGATGACTCAGTGGAAGAAAAGGAAAATGCTCTCCCTGATGTGAAAAAAGGAGATCAATTCTTTTCAAAAGATGTAGAGCCTAAGCAGCATTTCACACAGCCTCCACCCAGATATACAGAAGCACGTCTTGTCAAAACCCTAGAAGAACTGGGAATAGGCCGTCCTTCCACATATGCTCCTACCTTGGATACGATTCAAAAACGTGGTTATGTTACTTTGGATAATAAACGGTTCATCCCCACAGAGCTTGGTGAGATCGTTCTTGAATTGATACGTGAATTCTTCCCGGATATTCTTGATGCAGAGTTCACTGCCAAGATGGAACAGGAATTCGATAGCGTCGAAGAAGGAAGCATCGAATGGATTAAGGTCATCGATGAATTTTATAAAGAATTTGCTGTTCATTTGGCTAAAGCTGAAGTCGAAATGGAGAAAATTGAAATCAAAGATGAGCCTGCAGGTGAAGATTGTGTAGAATGCGGACATGAGATGGTCTTTAAGATGGGGCGTTATGGTAAGTTCATGGCATGCAGTAATTTCCCCGATTGCCGTAACACAAAACCAATCGTAAAAGAAATAGGTGTGAAATGCCCGAAATGTAAGGAAGGAAACATCATTGAAAGGAAAAGTAAAAAACGCCGTTTATTTTACGGGTGTGATACCTACCCTGGATGTGACTTCATTTCTTGGGATAAACCGCTACCGCGGAGTTGTCCAAAATGTGAAGGTACACTTGTTGAGAAAAAACTCAAAAAAGGAGTCCAGGTCCAGTGCATGGATTGTGACTTCAAAGAAACTCCTCAAGCATAGAAAAGTCTGTGAAATCGTTTACTTTCCCTTTGTACATTTGAGAAACTCTAAATTAAATTGACTCGGCATTTGCCGAGTTTCTTTATGTTCAGCGAAGTATGATATCATGGTAACGTGTGGATTTACTTCTTTGAAGAAAATGGATAAAGCTTGAAACTTTTTTATTTAGGTGATGTGATGTAAAATTCAGTGGACAAGTGCATTCTTTTAAAGATATAATTCCTCTTTGTGTCCATTATCCCTTTTAGTACAGATGAAATGCTGGATTTGTGGCATATGCTTGAAATTTTCGTAGCAGGAATGGGTATTTTGGGTATAAATACATAGATATCGTTAAAAATGAAACACTTATGAAAGCAATTTTAATGATAAATGCTCCTGTCTTATCATATCTATACATGGAGGTTCGAAAAATGAAAGAAACAAAAGTAAGTGTAATCGGTGCTGGGCTTGCTGGAAGTGAAGCGGCGTGGCAGTTAGCTAAAAGAGGAATCAAAGTCGATCTATACGAAATGCGCCCGGTAAAACAAACGCCAGCACATCATACCGATAAATTCGCTGAACTTGTTTGTTCCAATTCACTTCGGGCAAATACGTTAACAAATGCGGTTGGTGTCTTAAAAGAAGAAATGCGTATATTGGATTCGGTCATCATGTCCGCAGCAGATGCTTGTGCTGTACCGGCTGGCGGTGCTTTAGCTGTCGATCGCCATGAATTTGCCGGTCTTGTGACGGAAAAGGTCAAAAATCATCCCAATGTAACGGTCATTAATGAAGAAGTGACGGAAATTCCGGAAGGCCCTACCGTCATTGCAACAGGACCACTTACAAGTCAGTCACTATCTGACAGCTTAAAGCAAATCATGGATGAAGAATACTTGTATTTCTATGATGCTGCCGCTCCAATTCTTGAAAAAGACAGCATCAACATGGATAAAGTATACTTAAAATCCCGCTACGATAAAGGGGAAGCAGCTTATTTGAACTGTCCGATGACGGAAGAGGAGTTTGACCGCTTTTATGAAGCATTGATTGCTGCCGAGACAGTCCCACTTAAAGAATTTGAAAAAGAAATCTTTTTTGAAGGTTGCATGCCGATTGAAGTAATGGCATCACGTGGGAAGAAAACGATGTTATTTGGTCCATTGAAGCCTGTCGGATTAGAAGATCCGAAAACAGGAAAGCGCCCTTTTGCAGTAGTTCAATTGCGCCAAGATGATGCGGCAGGAACACTCTACAACATTGTTGGTTTTCAGACACATTTGAAATGGGGGCCGCAAAAAGAAGTATTGCAGCTCATACCTGGATTGGAAAATGCGGAAATTGTCCGTTATGGAGTTATGCATCGCAACACTTTCATAAACTCACCTAATGTTCTGAAGCCTACGTACCAATTCAAAAATCGGGACGATTTATTCTTTGCAGGTCAGATGACTGGCGTCGAAGGTTATGTAGAATCGGCAGCATCAGGACTGGTTGCAGGTATCAATGCTGCAAGGATCGTCCAAGGGTTGGAGCCCGCCATTTTTCCTGCTGAGACGACAATGGGCAGCATGGCAAGGTATATAACATCGACAAATGGAAAGAGCTTTCAGCCGATGAACGCCAACTTCGGATTGCTTCCAGACCTTGAAGTGAGAATCAAATCAAAAAAAGAACGGAACGAAACACATGCTAAACGCGCTTTGGACACAATTCAGAACTTTGTGAAAAATTTGTAAAATATTTGCCTGCTGTTTTAAAGTATGATACTATTTATTAGCCTTTGCGAGGTGTTTCCATGATTAATCAAAAAAAGGCATTATCATCCTTCATCGAATATTTACAAATTGAAAAAAACAGTTCACATTACACCATTGAAAATTACAAACGTGATATTCACGAATTTTTCCTGTTCCTAAATGAACAGGGTATCATCGATATCACGTCTGTTGAATATTTTGATGTCCGGTTGTTTTTAACGAATTTATATGAGAAAAAACTTTCTAAGCGCACTGTAGCAAGAAAAACTTCTTGCTTGCGGAGCTTTTATAAATTTTTATTACGTGAAGGTGATGTGAAGGATAATCCTTTTTCTCTTGTTTCTTTACCTAAAAAGGATCAAAGACTGCCACGTTTTCTATATGAGAAGGAAATGAAACAGTTGTTTTCTTCTTTAAATAAAGATTCACCGATAGGAATAAGGAACAATGCATTACTGGAATTACTGTATGCGACAGGCATTCGCGTAAGTGAATGTTGTGAGATTAAATTGCAGGATATCGATCTTTCCTTAGGTACAGTACTGGTTCATGGAAAAGGAAAAAAAGATCGCTACGTTCCGGTTGGTAGATATGCTCAAGAAGCGATAGATATATACATACGTACAGCCAGGATGGAAATGACTTCGTCTGACGCCAAAGCGAATGTTTATTTATTTGTTAATTTTCGTGGAGACCCTCTGACACCTAGGGGAGTTCGCTATATATTGAATGAATTGATTAAAAAGTCAGCCGCAGATGGAAGTCTTCATCCCCATATGCTAAGGCATTCCTTTGCTACACACCTATTGAATAATGGGGCGGACATTCGCACGGTTCAGGAATTGCTTGGTCATTCTAAAATTTCATCAACGCAAGTGTATACGCATGTTACAAAAGACCAATTAAAAAAAGTCTATAATGCAACACATCCGCGGCCTTAAATGTTGAAAGGGGACACTTTATGACAACGATATTTGCAGTGCATCATAAAGGTGAATGTGCCATGTCCGGTGATGGGCAGGTTACTTTAGGAAATTCAGTAGTGATGAAGCATACAGCAAGGAAAGTAAGAAAAATCTTTAAAGGTAATGTTCTTGCAGGTTTTGCAGGTTCTGTTGCAGATGCATTCACTTTATTTGAGATGTTCGAAGCTAAGCTTGAAGAGTATAATGGCAATCTTCAGCGTGCTGCCGTCGAAATGGCAAAGCAATGGAGAAGTGACAATGTACTGAGAAAGCTGGAAGCCATGCTGGTCGTGATGGATAAGAACCATTTACTGCTCGTTTCTGGTACCGGGGAAGTAATTGAGCCGGATGACGGGATTCTCGCCATAGGATCTGGAGGGAATTATGCACTGGCTGCCGGCAGGGCATTAATGCGGTTTTCAAGTGACCATTTATCGGCAAAGGAAATCGCTCAATCATCTTTACAAATTGCAGCGGAAATTTGTGTATTTACGAATACGAATATAATCGTGGAAGAGTTGTAAGGAGGAGCGCAAATGTCAAAAAAAGCTAATTTAACACCGAGGCAAATCGTTGAAAAACTGGATCAGTATATCGTTGGGCAGGGTGAAGCAAAACGGGCAGTGGCAGTGGCTCTTCGGAATCGCTACCGACGTTCCCTTCTCTCGGACCAACTTCGTGATGAAGTCGTTCCGAAGAACATATTAATGATTGGACCGACAGGCGTTGGGAAAACAGAAATAGCTCGGAGAATGGCTAAATTGGTAGGTGCTCCTTTTATAAAAGTTGAAGCAACGAAATTTACGGAAGTCGGATATGTCGGCCGGGATGTGGAGTCCATGGTTCGTGATTTGGTGGAGACTTCCGTTCGCCTCGTGAAGGAAGAAAAGATGGCGAGCGTAAAGGAACGGGCAGAAGAAAATGCAAATCGCCGTTTAATAGAGCTATTAGTGCCATCAACAAAAAAACAGAGTAATTTCAAGAATCCTCTTGAAGTCTTTTTTGGAGGCAATAACAATCAAGACGAACAGGATTCGGAAGATAATTCCGAAGATTTAAGTTTGCAGGAAAAAAGGAAAATCGTCGCCGAAAAGCTGGCTAATGGTGAGCTGGAAAGTGAAATGATTACGGTTGAAGTGGAAGAACAGGCTGCTTCGATGTTTGATATGCTCCAAGGTTCGGGAATGGAACAAATGGGGATGAACATGCAGGACGCTTTAGGAAGCCTGATGCCGAAAAAAAGCAAGAAGCGCAAATTGAAAGTAAGTGAAGCGAGAATCGTTTTAACAAATGAAGAAGCGGCAAAATTGATCGATATGGATGAAGTCACTTCTGATGCAGTATACGGAGCTGAGCAAAATGGGATCATTTTCATTGATGAAATCGACAAAATTGCCAGTAAGCAGTCCGGAAGTTCATCAGCGGATGTTTCAAGGGAAGGTGTCCAAAGGGATATCCTGCCAATCGTCGAAGGCTCGACAGTCGTGACTAAATACGGTTCAGTTAAAACGGATCATGTCTTATTCATTGCGGCAGGGGCCTTCCATATGGCTAAGCCCTCCGACCTTATCCCTGAATTACAAGGTAGATTCCCGATCCGTGTAGAGTTGAACAAACTGACAGTAGATGACTTTGTAAGGATTCTTCATGAACCGGATAATGCCTTGTTAAAACAATATGTTGCTTTGTTAGAAACAGAAGGTATAGAAATTGAATTTTCTGACGATGCTGTTCGTAAGATAGCTGAAGTGGCCTTCGAAGTGAATCAAAACACAGACAATATTGGTGCAAGAAGACTTCATACCATTTTAGAACGGCTGCTTGAAGACTTATCTTTTGAAGCACCGGAAATTACGATGGAGAAGATTACAATTACTCCCCAATATGTCGAAGGAAAGCTTGGTTCTATCGCCCGGAACAAAGATTTAAGCCAGTTTATCCTTTAATTAAGAAACAATGGCAATAATTTGCCTAGCATGAAAATAAAATTACGGAAATACAACTTCATAGTTATTGTGAACCATGGTATTTTTAGGAGGAACAAATCAAATGAACTTATTAGCAAAAACAAGAAAAATCAATGCAATGCTCCAAAAAGCAGCAGGTAAAGCAGTTAACTTTAAGGAAATGGCTGAAAGTTTAAGTGAAGTTATCGAAGCAAATGTATTCGTCGTCAGCCGCCGTGGGAAATTACTAGGCATAGCGGTAAGTCAGCAAATCGAAAATGAACGCATGTACAAAATGTTGGAAGATAAACAATTCCCTGAAGTGTACACAAAAAACCTATTTAATATTCCCGAAACATCTTCCAATCTTGATATCGAAAGCGAATACACTGCTTTCCCAGTTGAAAACAAAGAGCTTTTCGCAACGGGATTAACAACTATCGTACCGATTATGGGTGGGGGAGAACGTTTAGGAACATTGGTTCTTGCTCGATTACAAGAAAAATTTCATGATGATGATTTAATTTTGGCTGAGTATGGCGCGACAGTGGTAGGTATGGAAATCCTTCGTGAAAAGTCAGAAGAGATTGAAGAAGAAGCTCGTAGTAAAGCTGTTGTTCAAATGGCAATTTCCTCGTTATCGTACAGCGAATTGGAAGCTATTGAGCACATTTTTGAAGAGCTTAAAGGTAATGAAGGTCTGCTTGTAGCTTCAAAAATCGCAGACCGTGTAGGCATCACTCGATCCGTAATCGTTAATGCGCTTAGAAAGCTAGAGAGTGCAGGAGTAATTGAATCACGCTCTCTTGGAATGAAAGGTACTTATATAAAAGTATTGAACGATAAATTCCTACTTGAATTAGAAAAGCTTAAAAATAATTAACAAACAAAAAAGGCAGTCCTTTAAATAGGGCTGCCTTTTTTTGTGTGCGTATATTGGGGTAAGTTGTCTAGGACTGAAAAGCTATGGTGGAGAGCGAAAGGAAGGAAGAAAAAAGAGGTAATTCGGAATAAAGATCTTAAATGGAAATGTGAATATATGCGTGGTTTTTTATGAAAAGGTAAATATATAATTATAACTTTTGAAATATGCAAACAGTAATAATAGAACGGGACGGCCTTTCTTTATGATAAGAGGAATTTGTCGAATGGACCGCCATTTTGAAAAAAGTGTTTTTAACAAAAAAGGACATGTACCATTTGTTTTTTAATAATCCTTTATTTTAAAGGGTGGAATCAGGTGAGTGGAAATAATTACTTGAAATTAATCATTAAAATTAGTTCTAAAGTATCAGGTATATTGGTTCGTTTTTCGATATGCTAAATAAGATAATACAAGTAAAATTTGGTTAAAGTGTAGAATGCACTAATAAAATGTAATATAAGGTAATGTTAATCCTTGAATAATACTAAGAAAAACGTCAGATTTGAGCAAAATGTGACATTTTTCGACCGTAATAGGTCTAAAGTCTTTGTGTTTTTATGGACTTAGTTATTATGTTTCTTTAAAATTAAACCATAAATGAATTGGGTTAATTTATTGATAAAGCAACTATTTACTAAATATTGAAAGAGGTGATCGATATGGAACTATTTTCAAGTACTTTTCAATCACTAGAAAATGCTCTTAATTATTCTAATACAAAACAAAAAGTCATTTCACAGAACATAGCCAATTCGGATACGCCTAACTATAAAGCTAAAGAGGTCGACAAAACACAATCATTTAAAGCAGAGCTGGGATCTTCCCTAAAGTCATATCGGACCGATGAAAGACATTATACCTTCAAATCAGAAGGGGGTCATGCTTCTCCCAACGTATTTCAGAAAAATGTCCAATATAACAATAACGGAAATAGTGTGGACGTTGATAAGGAAATGACGGATCTTGCTGCAAATCAGATTTATTATAATGCAGTCTCTGATAGGCTTTCAGGAAAGTTTCAATCATTGGAGAATGTAATTAGAGGAGGTAAGTGATGGGAATCTTCCAAAGTATGAACATGGCTGGATCTAGCTTGACCAGTCAAAGGTTAAGGATGGATGTAATCTCTGCGAATATGGCAAATGCCGATACGACCAGGGCGGAATATGACGCGGAGTTGAAAACATGGAAGCCATACACAAGAAAAGCGGTAGTGCTGCAAAGTAAGGAAGAAGGTTTTTCAAGCTTCTTAAACGCAGCATCCGGAAAAACTAGCGGGATAGGGAATGGAGTAAAGGTGACTGGAATAGTAAAGGACAGAACACCCTTTGAACTGGATTACAATCCGGAACACCCTGATTCCAATGAAGATGGTTATGTTGAAATGCCGAATGTCGACCCACTTAGGGAAATGGTCGATTTAATGAGTGTAACACGTTCATATGAAGCAAATGTAACAGTTTTAAATGCATCAAAGGGAATGATGATGAAAGCGTTGGAAATCGGAAAATAACAGTTTGAAAGGAGAGTGTTGATATGGAGGGGATTTCTCTTTCGGCAGTGAATAATGCAGGTAATGTGCTGAAAAAAGATCAGAACAAGACTAATACACCATACGAATCACAGCGGAATTTTGCGTCCGTATTAAAAAAATCAATAAATAAAGTTAACGAAACACAAATGGCATCAGATGACCTTACGACCAAACTGGTTAATGGAGATGATGTTGAGCTGCATTCGGTGATGATAGCTTCACAAAAAGCCAGCATTACCATGCAGGCTACATTAGAGGTTCGGAATAAGGTTGTAGAAGCCTACCAGGAAATGATGAGAATGAGCATATAGCATTCATTTTTAAACCTCATTAATATAGAGAAAAAATGATCAGGGGGAAAACGAATCTCCCACTCATAAATTCATAGACTGACCGGGGGATTTAAATGAATGAAGTAATAGAGTTTAAAAATAAAGTGGCTGCTTACTGGATGAGCCGCAGTAAAAAACAAAAAATCATGATGATTGGATCAGCAGCATTGATTATCATCATCATTACGGCTGTTTCACTTTTAACCACGCGTACGACGCTGGTGCCCCTATATTCAAATTTAACTCCATCGGAGACAGGGAGCATCAAAGAAAATTTGGACAGTAAAGGGATTAAAAACGAAGTTTCTGAAAATGGTACGACCATAAAGGTTCCTGAAGAAAGCCTGGATTCACTTAAAGTGGAACTGGCAGCTGAAGGAGTTCCGGACTCGGGGAGTATCGACTATTCTTTTTTTAGTCAAAGTGCTGGTATCGGAATGACTGAAAATGAATTCAACGTCATAAAACTGGACTCGATGCAAACGGAATTGGCCAGTTTAATAAAAAAGATTGATGGAGTAGAAGATGCCAGCGTAATGATCACTCTTCCTGATAAAGGAGTTTTTGTCAGTGATACGACTGGGGAAGCGTCCGCATCCATTGTATTGAAAACGAAATCCGGTTATAAATTTGAAGAAAGTCAAATCAACTCCCTTTATCATCTGGTCTCAAAAAGTGTACCGAATCTTCCTACAGATAATATCGTCATTATGAATCAAGAATTTGAGTACTTTGACCTTGAAAATGAAAATTCATCTTTCGCGTCCGCATTTGCTACTCAAAATCAAATAAAAAAAGAAATAGAACGCGATATTCAAAGACAGGTACAAAATATGCTTGGAACGATAATGGGTAGAGACAAAGTTGTTGTTTCTGTCACGACAGACATTGATTTCACTCAAGAAAACCGAGAAGAGAATTTAGTCGAACCGGTCGATGAAGAAAATATGGCTGGAATCGAGATTTCTGCGCAAAGGATCAATGAATCGTATAGTGGGGACGCTGCAGGTGCAGGAGGCGTTCCGCAAAGTGAGGATTCCTCAGATTCATTGGGAACCCAATATGCTGAAGGCACAAACGGTTCCGGTGATTATGAAAAAGTGGATGAAACGATAAATAGTGAAGTGAACCGAATCAAGAAGGAAATAGTCGAAAGCCCGTATAAAGTTAAGGATTTAGGTATTCAGGTCATGGTCGAACCGCCCACCGCTGACGATCCGAATTCTTTAACTCAACAGAGTGTGGATGATATCACACAAATCCTTGGTACGATAATACGAACGACAATCGAGAAAAAAGCTGAAGGGGAAGAACTTACGGACGAGGAGCTTAATAATAAAATTGCAATTTCCGTTCAACCGTTTAACGGAAAAATGACGTTGCCAATAGAGGAAACGAGTCCATTGTTACCAATATGGGCATACATCGTCGGTGGAGTGCTAATACTTGCCATTATCATTCTCTTAATCTTATTCTTCCGTTCCCGAAAGCAAGTTGAATTGGAAGAGGAATACGTGGTCGAAGAAGAGGAAGTTGCATTCGATCTTCCTGATTTAAACAAAGAGAAGGAAACGGAAGCATCTTTAAAAAGAAAACAACTTGAGAAACTTGCAAAAGAAAAGCCAGATGAATTTGCAAAATTATTAAGAAGCTGGATAGCAGAAGACTAGGAGGCTTTAGAAAGTGACCGATAGAAAAAAAAAGGCCAGATTGACTGGCAAACAAAAAGCTGCCATCCTCCTTATTTCCTTAGGGCCGGATGTTTCTGCATCCGTTTATAAGCATCTTTCTGAAGAGGAAATTGAGAGATTGACCCTTGAAATTTCTGGGGTGAGAAAAGTGGACTCCCATGATAAAGAAGAAATTCTGGAAGAATTCCATAATATTGCTTTAGCACAGGATTACATCTCTCAGGGCGGGATAGGATACGCAAAGCAGGTACTTGAAAAGGCACTTGGCTCTGATCAGGCAACTGCGATCATTAACCGGTTAACATCTTCCTTACAGGTTCGTCCATTCGATTTTGCACGAAAAGCGGATCCTGGACAAATCTTGAATTTCATCCAGAACGAGCATCCGCAAACTATTGCATTAATCTTATCCTATCTTGATCCTGCACAGGCTGGACAAATATTGTCTGAACTTCCGCAAGAGGTGCAGGCCGATATTGCAAGAAGGATTGCTTTGATGGATGGCACGTCGCCAGAAATCATCAATGAAGTGGAGCAAATACTCGAAAGGAAACTTTCTGCGACCGTGACCCAAGATTATACACAGACTGGTGGAGTAGAAGCGGTTGTAGATGTGTTGAATGGTGTGGATCGCTCGACGGAACGAACGATTTTGGAAGAACTCGAAATTCAAGATCCAGAGCTTGCCGAGGAAATCAAGAAACGCATGTTTGTTTTTGAGGATATCGTGACACTTGATGGCAGAGCGATTCAGCGCGTAGTCAGGGAATCTGATAACGAAGACCTTAAACTTTCTCTTAAGGTGGCAAGTGATGAAGTGAAGGAAATCGTTTTCCGAAACATGTCAAAACGTATGGTCGAAATGTTCCAGGAAGAAATGGAATATATGGGGCCTGTACGTTTGCGTGATGTAGAAGAAGCACAATCGAGAATCGTTGCTGTTATTCGCCATTTGGAAGAAACTAGGGACATTGTGATTGCCCGCGGCGGAGGGGATGATATCATTGTCTAGGATTATAAAATCCCAGCAAGCTCATCAGGAGAAAAGCAAAAAGATAGCGATAAAAGTTCGCACGTTTGACTTTCTTCAAAATGAAAATGCAGATGAGGGGATAAACCTTCAACATTTTCAATCTGATCAATTTCAGAGGGATGCTAAACAGGAAGCCGAAAGGTTATTACTGGATGCTAAACAAAAAGCCCAAGCGATAGCTGCTGAAATCCAGCAAGACCGAGAACATTGGGAGAATCAAGAAAAAGTGATGTTTATTGAACAAGCTCAAAAGGAAGGGTATCAGCAAGGAGTCGAAGGTGGCTTCCAAAAGGGTTATAACGAGATTGCAGGGGATATAGCTTTTGCAAAAGAAGTGGTGGAGTCCTCTAAAAAAGATTATCGTCAACATATCGAATCATCTGAAACCGTTATTTTGAATCTTGCCGTGAAGGTCGCGGAGAAAATTATCGGGCACCAGCTTGAAAAAGATGAAGAGTCTTTTTTATCCATTGTCAAGAGAGCCATCAAAGAGGCGAGGGATTACCGTGAAGTGCAATTGCATATCCATCCGGTCCAATATCAATCGATTCTATCTCATAAGGAAGAGTTGATTGCAATCTTTCCAAAAGATACTGAGTTGTATATCTTTCCGGATGATGAAATTGAAGAAAACAGCTGTATTATCGAATCAGAAAATGGAAGGATAGATGCCAGTGTCAACAGTCAGCTGCAGGAAATAAAAGTGAAACTAACTGAGCTGCTGTGGGAGGGGAGTAACGATGAAAACTAGAGACCTATTGCCCTTAGTTGATGAGGTTGATTCATTCAAACATTATGGACGGGTCAAACGTGTCGTAGGGTTAATGATAGAATCTCAAGGCCCTGAAAGCTCTGTTGGCGACGTTTGTTATATCTATACAGGTATACAAAAAAAGAAAAACCGAATATTAGCCGAAGTTGTCGGTTTCCGTGATGAAATGGTTATTTTAATGCCATTTACAGCTGTTAGTGATATAGCACCGGGATGTATCGTGGAAGGAAGCGGACGGAGCCTTGAGATAAAGGTGGGAGGAGGGCTCATTGGCAAGGTAGTCGATCCATTGGGACATCCCATTGATGATTCATTGCTCCCAAAGGGTCTAGCTACCGTTCCTGTGGATCAAGATCCGCCAAATCCGATGAAACGCCCTCCCATTAATGAGCCGATAGATGTAGGAGTGCGTGCGATTGATAGTTTATTAACAGTTGGAAAAGGTCAACGTGTTGGTATCTTTGCTGGGAGCGGTGTTGGGAAAAGTACATTGCTTGGCATGGTAGCAAGGAATACGACGGCTGACTTGAACGTAATCGGTCTTGTTGGAGAACGTGGACGTGAAGTTCGTGAATTCATTGAGAAAGATCTTGGACCAGAAGGGCTGGCACGATCAATCGTTGTTGTGGCGACATCTGATCAGCCAGCGTTGATGAGGATAAAAGGTGCTTTAACGGCAACTGCCATCGCTGAATATTTTCGTGATAAGGGATTGAACGTGATGCTGATGATGGATTCGGTCACGAGGGTCGCAATGGCCCAGAGGGAAATTGGGCTTGCTATCGGGGAACCGCCGACGACCAAAGGTTATACGCCCTCCGTTTTTGCCATCCTTCCAAGATTACTCGAAAGAACGGGAACAAATCAGCTGGGTACCATTACAGCGTTTTATACGGTTCTAGTCGACGGTGATGATATGAATGAGCCGATTGCTGATGCTGTCAGGGGAATATTGGATGGTCACTTCATACTAGATCGTAACTTAGCCAATAAAGGACAGTTTCCAGCGCTCAATGTCTTGAAGAGTATAAGCCGTGTCATGAACAATATTGTTGGGGACATACATAAAAGTTCCGCAGAAAAATTACGGGCAAGTTTATCAACCTATATGGAGTCAGAAGATTTGATTAATATAGGAGCGTATAAGAAGGGCTCTTCCAAACCAATTGATAACTCTATTACACGCTATCCTGAGATCATTTCATTTTTAAAGCAAGGCACCCATGAAAAAGCTCCAAAGGATAATAGTATTAACGCCCTTGTCGATTTGATGGGGAAAGGTGATTAGTTATGATTTATCAATATAAATTCGAGAAGATCCTGAACATCAAGGAAAAAGAAAAAAAAGATGCACTAGCTAAATATAATACTGCGTTAAAAAAATTTGAAGAAGTGGCAGAAAGGTTATATAAGCTTTTAAAGAAAAAAGAAGAGTTGCTTGAATTTCAACAGGAAAAGCTGCGAAATGGATTATCCGTTCAGGAAATTCGCCATCATCAGTTATTTATGGACAACTTGGAAAAACTCTTAAGCCATTGTCAACAGGAAGTCATTGAAGCTCGATACAAGATGAATGTTCAACGGGATTTATTAATGGATAGAAATATTGAGGTTAAAAAGTACGAGAAAATGAAAGAAAATGATTTTCTTAAATTCCTTGATGTCTTAAAGGAAGTCGAGAATAAGCAAATGGATGAAATTTCTATCCGGCAATTCTTAAGCAAAGGCGTTAGGTGATAGAATGCGTAAAAAAAGTGAATCTAATGGATTGGAAGAATTGGAAAAAAGCAAGATAAGTAAGTTCCAATGGTTCCTTGTCATCTTCATTTCTTTAATCTTTGCGGTAACTGTAGCGTTGATCGTTTTTACAGTTGCAGGTGTCAATGTTGTGGAAAAGGCCAAAGGAATGTCTGAGAAAATACCCTTCATTGAATCAAATCATAAGAATGAAGAGAAAGGTAATCCAGCCAAGGAAAATGAGAAAGTTTCGATGAAGCTCGAAAAATTAGAAACTGAGATTGAAAACAAGAAAAAAGAGATAGACAAGCTTGAGGGCATCATTGATAAACGTGACAAGGCCATTTTAAAGGCAGGAGCGGAAAAACAGCAGCTTCAAACTGAAATGAATCAACTTAAGGATAGTCAGAATGGTAGTAAACAGGCGTTCAAAAATATAATCCGCACTTATGAAACCATGGCTCCTAAGAAGTCTGCACCTATCATTACTGAAATGAATGATGATGACGCAGTGGAGATTCTCTCAAGTATGAAAGCAGCCACTTTAGCTAAGGTATTGGAGCAAATGACAACGGCTGATGCTGCAAGGTTAACTAAGAAACTAACGGAACAAAGTCCTTAAGAGAAGAGATTAAGGAGGTGAATAATATATGAATTCAGCCATTAATTCTTTACTCCCCTTGGCATCATTAAGTCAAAAGGCACCAATTAAACAAAATCAGCAAACCAATTCCGGGTTTGGTTCAGTCCTTCAATCCTCCTTAGTGGCAGAACCTCCCGCTCCAGCGGATATAGGCGACATCACTGAAGGACGATTGTCTTTTATAAAGGATTTGCTTGGTTTTCTGAAACTTGAAAGGTTAAGTGATAAAGGGAAAGAGAGTATTGTTGAAGATATTTCTGTAAACAACCATGAAGAATTCAGCACCCTTCTATTACAGGTACTAAAAAATGTAGCCGGCAAAGATGAGGGTGCCCTTAAGGATTTCTTTGCGAGCATAGAGGAAATGGATGTAGAACAAGAATTGGATGACTTCAGCATGAATCCACAAAGTTTGTTATCTGCCAATGTCATGGAACTGTATACAATTCTAAAAAAGGTTACTGTATTGAATGAAGAAGAATGGCATGAGCTCCCACTATCTGGTGTGGTGAATCTTTTGAAACTGGCTAGGATTCAAGATCTTCTTTCAGAGAGTAAGGATATGACACAAGATGAAGCGGCCATCCAGAAACAAATGAAAAACCTGCTTGAAGGGATAACGGGGAAACTGGATAAAATGTTGTCCAATCAGTCAGAACCAAAATCAGAATATGGTCAATCCAACATTTCGGAAAAAGGGCAAAATAAAACAATAGAAACATTGAAAAACCCACACTTGCAATTATCTGGGAGTGACAAGGTAAGTAAAGACAGGACAATAACCAGCAGTGTGACTTTGCAAAATGCGGATAGCGGTGACCATCAAGGTTCAGGTATGCCTTTTCTCATGACTAAGTTGGAGCAATTCGTCTTGACTGCTTCCATAGGTAAGCAAATTGTCAGTCATGAAGAGTTTGTTAAACAATTTGAAAATATTTTGAGTAAGGCGAATTTTAGCGGAAAAAACGGTGTAAATAAACTGTTGATCAGATTGAATCCTGAACATCTAGGGTCACTTAGAATCGAGTTGATTCAAAAGGATGGTATGCTGTCAGCCAAGATTATGGCTACTACTTCTCAGGCCAAAGATATGCTGGAGAAACAGATTCATGGCTTAAAACAAGCCTTTAGCGGTCAAAATATTCAAATTGAAAAAATTGAAATATCACAGGCCTTCAATGCTTTTAACCCCGAGAAATTCAGCCAGAAAGATGCGGATGAACAAAATAAACAACAAGAGAGTAAGGAAGAAAGCAATGACGAGACGGATAGTGAGTTTATGGGATCCCTTGCCGAAGCGCTGTTAAATCTGGAAGTGTAGGTGTTAAAATGACGACCATTGATACGTCACTATTATTATCAAAATTTCAAACTGAAAACAGAAAAAACGGGGATGCATTAGGAAAGGATGATTTCTTGAAATTGTTGCTTACACAGCTTCAAAACCAAGATCCGTCAAATCCGATGGACAACACGGAATTCATCGCCCAAATGGCCACTTTTTCATCTCTAGAACAGATGATGAATATGGGAGCCCAAATGGAAGAAATAATCGGGATCAGTCAACAAAATAGTATCATGAACTTTAACTCCTTTGTCGGTAAGGAAGTCACTTGGCATAAATTGGATGGGGGCGATGGTGATCTTGCGGTAGAAGAAGGAACAGGCATCGTGAAGTCGATCCAATATAAAGGTGATGGTGTTTATTTCATTTTAGAAGATGGCACAAAGCTTGTACCCGCCAATATTTCACAAATGAAACAAACAAGTTCCACGGTAAATAGCTTAACGACGGCAAGTGAATTAATAGGCAAACGTGTTTCCTGGATGGATGAAAAAAATGGAGAGTCATCGGCTGTCGTTATCGCTGTATCCTTGAATAATGGCAGGCTGCAAATTGAAGTGGATGATGAAAGCAACACCAAGCTATCATCAGAGCAATTGATCAAAATCGCTGAAGCTTAATAGGCGGGAATATGAGTAAACTTGATTTTTAGGCAAATTCCGCTCAGATGATGGCTCAAACAAAATTACCGTTAAGGCAAGGGCAGTTGATCCAACAAGGTTTTCAACAGCATTTTCAATCAGCTGTTTCCACTAACGAAAAATTGATCATTAGTAAACATGCTCAAATGAGGATAAATTAAAGAAATATAGAAATACCACGACAAACCTGGAAACAAATAACCGATAAAGCTAATGAGGCTAAAAAGATGGGCGTGACCGAATCTCTTATCATTACAAATAATGCGGCACTCATAGTAAGCACGAAAAAAAATAAAGTCATCACAGTCATGGACAGGGATGAAGCATCAGCTCAAATTTTTACGAACATCAATGGAACTATAATTTTGGATTAATAGGCTGGACCTAGAATAGGAAGTCTAGACTGTGGAATGACTGAAGCAGTCGCTATATGAAAGGGGAGCTTTTACATGCTTCGTTCAATGTATTCGGGAATAAGCGGGTTAAAAAACTTACAAACAAAATTGGATGTTATCGGTAATAACGTAGCCAATGTCAATACTTATGGTTTCAAAAAAAGCCGTGTAACATTCAGCGATGCCATGAATCAAACGGTATCTGGGGCAAGTGCAGCAACAGCCAATAGAGGTGGAACTAATTCTAAACAAATTGGGTTGGGTTCCACGATTGCTACAATCGATACCATCCATACACAGTCAAGCTTGCAAACGACCGGCCGTGATCTTGACTTGGGAATTTCTGGTGATGGTTGTTTCATCGTCAAGCAAGGCGATGCACTATCATACACTCGTGCTGGAAACTTTTATCTTGATAATAACGGTACACTTGTCAACTCGAATGGTTTGAAAGTGCAGGCTTACAAGATTGATGAAAACGGAAAACAATCAAAAACAATCGGTGATGTGGCTGTTAACGTTAATGCAATTTTACCTGCTGTAACAACAACTAAAATAACAGTAGGTGAAAATTTAGCTGCTGATGCAATTGACGGTACCGTATTTAGTCAGCAAATAAAAATCGTGGATGCAAAGGGTAAAGAACAAACGGCAACTATCTTTTTCCAAAAAACAGCTGATAACAAATGGGAGATTTTTGATGGGGAACCTGCTGCTTTGGGGGATACTTCGGCTACTAAACCAAAACCGTTCACTTCTCTGAATTTCGATGCTAATGGTCAGATAGTGGAAGCTGATAAAACTCAGGAAGGCCTAAACATTAACATTTCAAGTGGCAAAGCGAATGACCCGGATACGGAAGCTGATGAAAGCGTTCAAAAAATCAAATTGGATTTTGATTTCTCGAAACTTACTCAATCTAAAGGTGCTACGACTGCTCTTGTCAATCCAAATGGTAATAAAGAAGGGAAACTGGAAAGCTTTAACATTGGTGCATCAGGGGAAATAAATGGCGTTTATTCCAACGGTATGATCACAACATTAGGCCAACTGGCCGTTGCCAAGTTTTCCAATCCATCAGGCTTGACGAAAACAGGTGGTAATACTTTTCAGGAATCAATCAACTCAGGTACTGCAAACATCAATATCGCAGGTGAGGGCCGGGGGGGGATTGCATCAGGTTCCTTGGAAATGTCCAATGTGGATTTATCGGAAGAGTTTACTGAAATGATCGTTGCGCAACGTGGTTTCCAGTCGAATTCCCGGATTATAACGACATCGGATGAAATTTTACAAGAATTAGTTAACTTAAAACGATAGGTTAAGGGGGGAGGAGCCAGGTGCTTATTGCTCTGGCTCCTAAATATCATTATCAAAGTCACAAGGCTCAATGGAAAATGCTTTCATATCAATGCATTGTACATAGATACAGTCGAGTCATTGCCAGATACGACCATTACTTTTACAAATGGTAAGAAAATCGTTGTGCTTGAGAAAGAAGAGGAAATGGTTGAAGCTATTATACATTTTTATCGTACCGTGAATATTCTCGGTTTTCGTAATGATGTGGAGGAAAAATCATGAAAAAAAGTCTATTATCAATTATGTTGATTATATTCGTGGCCATAACGCTTGTTGGTGTCATAGCATTCGTGGTTGTGACAAAGTTATCTGACCCCACATCTGCAGAAGAAAAACCTAGCATTGACGAAATTGTCAAATCATCAGTTGAAATTCCCGAAATTACAACGAATCTTGCTGGCAATGATTATATCAAAATCTCATTTATGGTCCAAACAGAAAATAAAAAAGCAAAAGAAGAATTGGAAAAAAGAAGTTTTCAAGTGAAAAATATCATTATTACCGAACTATCCGAAATGAAAGCGGAAGTGTTAACCGGTAAAAAAGGCAAGGAAAAGCTTCAAGAAGAGCTAAAGACTAGAATGAATGAATTAATGGAAGAAGGAAAAGTTGAAAAGGTTTATATAACCTCCTTGATTCTTCAATAAGAACTTCCTTGCTTCATTAAATAAGAAGGGGAAGCTTTGGAGGTGAGTGTTAATGTCCGGGGAAATATTATCGCAAAATGAAATCGATGCTTTATTATCGGCCATTTCCACAGGTGAAATGGATGCAGATGATTTAAAGAAAGAAGAAATAGAAAAAAGAGTGAAAGTGTACGACTTTAAAAGGGCACTTCGGTTTTCAAAGGATCAAATCCGAAGTTTGACCAGGATACATGAGAACTTTGCAAGGTTGCTGACCACATACTTTTCGGCTCAGCTTAGGACATATGTTCAAATATCCGTTGCTTCGGCAGATCAAATACCATACGAAGAGTTTATTAGATCGATCCCGAAAATTACCATCCTGAATGTGTTTGAGGTGCCGCCGTTGGATGGCCGTATCATTCTTGAGGTCAACCCGAATATAGCTTATTCCATGATGGATCGAGTTTTGGGCGGGCGGGGCAAAAGCGTGAATAAGGTAGATACTTTAACGGAAATAGAAACGAAAATCATGTCGAATTTATTCGAGAAGGCTTTTGAAAATTTACAGGAGGCCTGGGGAACGATTGTTGAAATCGAACCGGTGATGACAGAGTTTGAGGTGAATCCACAATTTCTTCAATTGGTTTCGCCCAACGATACGGTTGTTGTCATTTCCTTGAATACACAAATCGGCGAAACGAGTGGAATGATTAATATTTGTATTCCTCACGTCGTATTAGAACCAATCATACCAAAGTTATCTGCTCATTATTGGTTGGAAAATTCCCAAAAGGAAAAAATTCCAGAGGAAATCATGATTTTGGAAAAGCGTATTCGAAATGCAGACCTTCCCGTTATTTCCGAACTTGGTTCTACGGATATCACCATCCAGGATTTTTTACTGCTAGATGTTGGTGATGTCATCGATTTAAATAAGGCAATCGATGAACCTTTGACCATTAAAATTGGAGGGGTCCCAAAATTCAATGGGCAGCCAGGAAAAGTAGGAAAAAAACACGCCATCCAGATTCTTGATATTTTGAAAGGGGGAGACGAAGATGGTAAGTGATCAAATGCTTTCACAGGACGAAATAGATGCCCTTTTAAAAGGTACAAGTGATATAGAAGATGAGATGAAGTCTCATATGATTGACGATTATTTATCAATTATGGAACTCGACGCCCTCGGGGAAATTGGTAATATCTCTTTCGGAAGTTCGGCCACTGCCTTATCCACTTTGTTGAATCAGAAAGTGGATATCACCACCCCGACGGTTACCTTAATTGAAAGGGGACAGATTGCGGAAGAGTTTCCGCATCCGTATGTAGCGATTCAAGTGCAATATACCGAGGGTTTCTCAGGTATTAATATGCTGGTCATCAAGCAGAGCGATGCTGCAATCATTGCAGATTTGATGCTTGGCGGTGATGGGGAGAATCCTTCTGACATACTGGGAGAAATTCAATTGAGTGCAGTCCAGGAAGCCATGAACCAAATGATGGGTTCTGCTGCTACATCAATGTCGTCCATTTTCAGTAAAAAAGTGGATATTTCCCCTCCTAGCATAGATTTACTTAACTTTTTAAATGGTGAAGGGGAAAATGCGATACCGGACGAAGATTTATTTGCAAAAATCTCGTTCCGACTCCGTGTCGGTAACTTAATTGATTCCAGTATTATGCAATTGTTGCCTTTAGAATTTGCTAAAGGGTTAGTCTCTGAATTATTGAATGGAACGGGCGATAGTGAACCGACCGATATGAAAATGGAAAAAGTACTAAGTGATCCAGTAACGAACATTCCACCTCGGGAGCCGGCCCCATTCCAAGACGCCGGGTCTAATCAATCGGCAAATGAATCTTTTGGGCAAGTCGGTTACCAAACCCACCCTACGAACCAAATACTGAATATGCCGCAACATTTTGGAGTTTCATCCGTACCAACAGGGCAGCCGGTAAATGTTCAGCCTGCTAGTTTCACTAGTTTTCAGCCCTTTCAGCTTCAAGAGGCTGAAACGAAAAATCTCAGCATGCTGATGGATATCCCTCTACAGGTAACTGTGGAGCTTGGGAGAACGAAGCGCTCTGTCAAGGATATTCTGGAGCTGTCCTCCGGATCTATCATCGAATTGGATAAATTAGCCGGCGAGCCAGTGGATATCCTGGTAAACAGTCGCTTGATAGCAAAAGGTGAGGTTGTGGTGATTGATGAAAACTTTGGCGTACGTGTTACGGATATCATGAGTCAAAGTGACCGATTAAATAAAATCAGATAATTTGGGGGACGAAAATAATGGCTAATAGAATTTTAATTGTGGACGATGCAGCATTTATGAGAATGATGATAAAGGATATCCTTTCTAAAAATGGCTTTGAAATTGTAGGGGAAGCAGCAGATGGAGCCCAAGCAGTGGACAAATATAAAGAAACGCTTCCTGATCTTGTAACGATGGATATTACCATGCCTGAAATGGATGGAATTACTGCATTAAAGGAAATTAAAAAGGTAAATCCTCAAGCTAAGGTCATTATGTGTTCAGCGATGGGGCAACAAGCCATGGTCATTGATGCAATCCAGGCGGGCGCAAAAGACTTTATCGTGAAGCCATTCCAGGCAGACCGGGTATTGGAAGCCATAAATAAAGCATTAAGTTAAGAGGGTGTCTTCATATTGTTTTTTATTAAAAAATGGCTTCAGGTCTCACTGATGATTGCAGTATTCTTCTCTGGGGCCATACAGGCCTATGCGGAAGATCTTGAAAAAACAGTGAAGGATGTTTATAAAAAGCCTGATGATTTAAAAGTGGATAAGGGTGAATCAAAAGACTTGCAATCTACCAAACAGGCTTCGAATCCGGATAAAGTTGGGATAACCGTTTGGGAGTTTCTTAGGATGATATTTGCTACTATTTTTGTAGTGTCTCTTCTATATATCCTATTAAAGTTCATCAATAAAAAAAGTAAATCGTATCAAAAAGCAAATTCAGTTGAGAATTTAGGCGGCACGAGCCTTGGTGCAAATCGTTCTGTCCAGCTTGTTAAAGTCGGCGGGCGAATATTGGTGATTGGGGTTGGCGAAAATATTCAACTCTTGAAAGAAATAGATAATCCTGAGGAATATGAACAGCTTTTGAGAGATTACAACGATAAGATCGATCAAATGATCCAGCCTGGGGAATTTGCAATGAAGTTGAAAAATAAGTGGTTGAATAAAAGAGAATCCGAAACCGCCAGTTTCCCTGCAGAGTTCAAAAATCAACTCGATCAAATGTCTGATAGCAGGAAGAAGCTGTTGAACGAGCTTGATAGGAAAGGAAGAGGCAATGAATGAATGAGTTCATGGAGTTTTTTAATAACAGTGACCCCGCCAATGTCTCTACTTCCGTCAAACTTGTTCTACTAATGACCGTTTTATCACTGGCCCCTAGCATATTGATTTTGATGACCTGTTTTACAAGAATCATCATTGTCCTGAGCTTTGTGAGAACATCGCTAGCTACACAGCAGATGCCGCCGAATCAGGTGCTGGTCGGCCTGGCTCTTTTCATGACATTCTTCATAATGGCACCGACTTTTCAGGAGGTGAATGAAAAGGCATTAACCCCGTTATTTAATGAGGAAATAGATTTAGAAGAGGCATATGTACAGGCCTCGATACCTTTTAAGGAATTCATGAGTGCCCATACAAGGCAAAAGGATCTGGCGTTATTCTTGGAGTATGCCAAGATGGATAAACCGGAAACGATACAGGACATTCCCTTGACTGCCTTTGTACCAGCTTTTGCAATCAGTGAAATCAAAACGGCTTTTCAAATAGGTTTTATGATTTTCATTCCATTTTTGGTTATTGATATGGTCGTTGCAAGTGTCCTGATGTCGATGGGGATGATGATGTTGCCGCCAGTCATGATTTCCCTTCCATTTAAAATCCTCCTTTTCATTCTTGTTGACGGATGGTATTTAGTAGTGAAGTCATTATTACAGAGTTTTTAAGCAGGTGAGAAAAAGTGAGTGCAGAGTTTGTTATTGATGTAGCAGAAAAAGGAATTTATACAGTTTTAATTATCGCTGGTCCATTGATGGTAATTGCTCTTATTGTAGGGCTATTAGTAAGCATCTTTCAGGCGACTACACAGATTCAGGAACAAACCTTGGCATTCGTTCCAAAAATCGTGGCAGTCTTATTGGGACTCATAATATTGGCTCCATGGATGCTGAGCCATCTATTATCATACGCAAATGAAATATTCGGTAATCTGAATCGATTTGTAGGGTAGGGCATGGAGGAAATATTTCTGCACTTTCCCGCCTTTTTATTAATTGTAGTAAGGGTCACTACGTTTTTCGTGGCCATGCCGATTTTTTCTTACCGTTCTATACCGGTACAACATCGAGTGGGGCTAGGAATCTTCCTTGCCTGGATCATGTACTATGCCATTGAAGCCCCGGTTCTGGACTTGGATGTCACATTTTATTTATTAATCATAAAGGAAGCGCTTGTTGGGCTTTTCATTGGGTTTGCAGCCTATATGATTTTATCGGCCGTTCAAATCGCTGGTGGATTGATTGATTTTCAAATGGGCTTTTCAATTGCCAATGTCATCGATCCCCAAACTGGGGCTCAAAGCCCGTTGATGGGACAATACCTTTATACAATCGCCTTATTATTCCTATTGAGTACTAACGGCCATCATTTGCTTTTGGATGGAATCTTTTATAGCTATCAGTTCATCCCGATTGACCAATTATTTGTGCCATTCGGAGATCATACACTAATGGAATATTTGGCGAAAGCATTCAGTAAAGCTTTCATGATTGCTTTTCAAATGTCCATACCAGTAGTGGGAAGTATTTTCTTAGTGGATGTCACGCTAGGAATCCTTGCTAGGACAGTCCCTCAATTAAATGTGTTCGTGGTCGGAATTCCAGTGAAAATCATAGCCGGGTTAGCGGTTATAGTACTGGTGATGGGGATGATGATGACGGCTGTCACCCAACTTTTCAATTTTTTGCTTTTGACGATGCGTCATCTAATGCAGTTGATTGGAGGCGTTTGATATGGAGAGGTTTCAGCTGGATTTACAGTTTTTTGCTGGTGAGAAGACCGAAAAGGCGACTCCAAAAAAACGTCAGGATTCGAAGAAAAAGGGTCAGGTGGCAAAGAGTCAGGATGTAAATACCTCTGTAAATTTAATTGCAGTGTTTTCAGTGCTATTGCTGATGGGGCCGTACATGTATAATCATTTGCTGGGTCTAATGAAAGAATATCTGCAACATTTTACATTGACTGGATTCAGCGAGGAGAATGTACAAATTATCATGATTGAGGTTTTAAAGGAGATGGGTCTCGTCCTTGGACCCGTTTTTGCTGCCGCGATAGTGGCTGGGGTATTGGCTAATGTCATGCAAATTGGTTTTTTGTTTTCGACTGAATCCATTCAGTTTAAACTTGAAAAATTGGATCCCATTAAAGGGTTCAAACGTATTTTTTCAATGCGGGCCATTGTTGAATTATTAAAATCCATTCTCAAAATATCTTTTGTTGGTTTTGTTGCCTTTTATGTACTATGGCAGCGCATGGGCGAGATTATGATGTTATCACAGATTTCTTTGGAAGCAGCGATGGCAACATTGGCGGATATTACGATTAAAGCAGGATTTTATGCTGCCGTGGCTTTATTGTTCATTGCTCTATTAGACTATTTGTATCAAAAATATGACTTTGAAAAAAACATCCGTATGTCCAAACAGGATATTAAGGATGAATATAAAAATTCCGAAGGGGACCCGCTTATCAAATCCAAGATTAAGCAAAAGCAAAGGCAGATGGCCGCTCAAAGAATGATGCAGGAAATTCCCAATGCGGATGTCGTCATCACTAACCCGACGCATTTTGCAATTGCTCTAAAATATGATGAAGATAAGGCAGAGGCTCCGTATGTAGTGGCAAAAGGCGTTGATTTTGTCGCTCAGAAAATTAAATTCATTGCTAAAGAAAATGATGTGATCATGGTAGAAAATCGGCCTTTGGCCAGGTCTTTATATGATCAAACTGAATTAGGTCAAGCGATACCTGAGGAGTTCTTTAAGGCGGTCGCTGAAATATTAGCCTTTGTATATAAAACCAAAGGTAAACTGTAAAGAAGTAACAGGGTAACCCGCTAGTTAGGAGAGAAAAAACATGCGAGCAAGAGATTTAGTTGTTATTTCGAGCGTCATTATGATCGTTGCCATGTTGATCATTCCATTGCCAACCTGGTTGTTAAGTATTTTACTCCTTTTAAATATCTCTCTTGCGCTGCTGGTTCTATTGACTACGATGAATATGAAAGAACCTCTCGAATTTTCAATCTTTCCTTCCTTGCTCCTTTTATTTACATTGTTCAGGCTGGGGTTGAACGTTTCGACGACCCGTGCCATTTTGACCTATGGTGATGCTGGTGGAGTTGTAGAAACCTTTGGTTCGTTTGTAGTCGGAGGAAACGTGATTGTTGGATTAGTTGTATTCATCATTTTGGTCATCATCAATTTCATCGTCATCACGAAAGGATCCGAACGGGTCTCGGAGGTTGCCGCAAGATTTACGCTGGATGCGATGCCAGGGAAACAGATGGCCATTGATGCAGATTTAAATGCTGGGATGATCTCCGAAAACGAAGCACGTGCCAGAAGGGAAAAAATAAGTAACGAAGCAGACTTTTATGGATCCATGGATGGAGCGAGTAAGTTTGTTAAAGGTGACGCCATAGCAGGAATCATCATTGTCATCATTAACTTGATTTTTGGTATGATCATTGGCATCATGCAATTGGACATGAGTTTTGGAGAGTCCGCCGTACATTTTTCTATGTTATCGGTTGGTGACGGTATCGTAAGTCAGATACCTGCCTTATTGATTTCCACAGCTACGGGAATCGTCGTAACCCGGGCTGCCTCAAATGGAAACCTCGGAGCGGATATTGTTGAACAGTTATTTCAATTTCCTAAGATGCTTTACCTGACAGCAGCGACCATTTTCCTTTTAGGATTATTCACTCCCATTTCCGACTTATTCACCATGCCGATTGCTGCTTTATTAGTCGTTGGAGGTTATACGATTTCAAGGATACCACAGCAGGACGAAAGTGAAATACAAGAAATGGAAGAAGTGCTGGAAACGGATGAAATGAAAAGTCCAGAAAGCGTCGTTAACCTTTTAAATGTCGACCCGATCGAATTTGAGTTTGGATATGGTTTGATTCCACTTGCGGATGCCAACCAAGGCGGGGACCTGCTGGACCGGGTCGTCATGATTCGCAGGCAGCTTGCAATTGAATTGGGGCTCGTGATTCCTGTCGTCAGAATACGTGATAACATTCAGTTGAATCCTAATGAGTATCGGCTGAAAATTAAAGGAAGTGTCATGGCAAAGGGGGAGTTGCTCCTTAATCATTTCTTGGCCATGAGTCCAGGGAACGAGGATGAGTCAATAGAAGGAATCGATACGATAGAACCATCCTTCGGTTTACCAGCCAAATGGATCACGGATGAAATGAAAGAACATGCGGAGATGATGGGTTATACGGTAGTAGACCCACCAAGTGTAGTATCCACACACATGACGGAAGTCATAAAGGCCAATGCACAGGAACTATTGGGCAGGCAGGAAACGAAACAATTAATCGATCACCTCCATGAATCCTCACCTATACTAGTAGAGGAAGTCACTCCGAATCCCTTGTCTATAGGTGATGTTCAAAAGGTATTGGCAAAATTATTGAAGGAAAAAGTTTCTATAAGGAACTTACCGGTCATTTTCGAAACACTTGCTGATTATGGAAAGTTATCGACTGACACAGATTTGCTGACTGAATATGTAAGGCAGAATTTAGCCAGACAGATAACGAATTCTTTTATTGCGGATGAAAATAGAATTAAAGTCATAACATTATCGGGGAAAGTGGAAAAGACCATTGCCGATGGTGTGCAGCAAACCGAGCATGGTAACTTTTTATCATTGGATCCAACTATATCGCAATCCATATTGGAGGCAATTGCAGCCAAATTGGAAGAGCTGACGTTAATGGATCACCAACCGATCTTACTATGCTCTCCTGCGGTAAGGATGTATGCCAGGCAATTAACTGAACGTTATTTTCCAAATGTACCGATTCTTTCATACAATGAACTAGAATCGAATGTAGAAGTACAAAGTGTAGGGGTGGTGAATATCGATTGAAGGTAAAAAAATATTTGGCACCATCAATGAACGAGGCGATGAAGCGAATAAGGGGGGAACTAGGCAGTGATGCGGTCATCTTAAGTTCAAAGGCTGTGTATAATGGCGGTTTCCTAGGATTATTCAAAAAGAGGAGTATTGAAGTCATTGCAGCCATAGATCCGGTTTCCCAGCCTATCGAAACGATAGTGAAACAGAAATCGAAGAAGTTGCCATCGAAGCCGAAAATGGCAAGTCATATTAATGAGGGCAATAAGGAAAGTGCCGATTTATTAAAAGAAATAGAAGGTTTGAAAGATATGATCAAGAGTATACAAATCTATTCACCTGATAGAGAATATCCGGGGAAACTGCAGGTAATCCACGATTACCTAATGGAGCAAGAAGTAGATATATCACTTCGGTCGCAAATCATGGATGTACTACTTGAGAAATGGTTCGTTTACAAACAACAATCAACGGATGAAGAGATTCAAGTTTGGTTGGAGGAAGCCATGTTCGATATTTTGGAAAAGGTTGAAAACGGAAAACCCGGGCTCCAAAAAAAATATATTAATATTGTTGGTCCAACAGGTGTGGGAAAGACAACGACCTTAGCAAAAGTAGCTGCGGAAACCATGTTGAAGCATGATAAGAAGGTGGCATTCATTACGACGGATACTTACAGGATTGCTGCAATAGATCAGCTTAAGACATATGCGAAGATTTTGAACGTTCCGATCGAAGTCGCTTATAATTTGGAGGATTTCAAAAGGGCGACTGAACGTTTCTCCCATTATGATTATGTTTTTATAGATACGGCCGGGAGGAATTTCCGTAACCCGCTATACGTCAAGGATCTTAATGAAATTATTCATTTTACAGATGAGATGGAAACCTATTTAGTGTTGTCATTAACCTCAAAACAAAAGGATATGGAAGATATTTATCGACAGTTTGCTACCATACCGATTAAACAGGTCATTTTTACAAAAGCGGACGAAACCTCCACTTTCGGGGCGATATTCAATTTTATACACTCTCATAAAGTAGGAGCCGCTTATATAACAGATGGACAGAATGTGCCAGACGATATGGAAATAGCTACATCATCACAGCTATTGAAAATGGCTTTTGGGGCTAAAAAATATGAAAGATCAAGCTGAGAACTTACGAAGAAGATTGGAAGCCCGCCATAATCAATCAATGGCCAGGACGATTGCCGTTTTAAGCGGTAAAGGAGGAGTGGGAAAATCAAACTTTTCCTTGAATTTTTCCATTGCCTTATCCCAGAGGGGGAAAAAGGTCCTGTTGTTCGACATGGATATTGGTATGGGGAATATTGATATTTTGATTGGGGAACACTCCCCCTACAGTATTATTGATTTCTTTGAAAGTGATTGTAGTTTAAAAGATATCATCACAGCAGGACCGGGGAATATTTCAATCATTAACGGCGGAACGGGACTGACGAATCTCTTTTCACTTGATGAAGATAAGTATACCCGTTTTAATGAAGAATTCAGTTTATTGTTGGCGAACTACGATTATATTTTATTTGACATGGGAGCAGGTATTACTCAGGATTCTATGAAATTCATGTTATGTGTGGATGAATTAGTCGTTATCACGACGACTGAACCTACTTCTATTATGGATGCATACTCCGCAATGAAATATATTAATTCAGTAAATAAAGAGGTTCCGTTGTTCCTTGTTTGCAATAGGGTTTTCACGAGTAAGGACGGCAAAGAAGCGATTAAGCGGCTCCAAAATGCACTAGTGAAATTTTTGGGTCTGGAAACAGTTGCTCTAGGGTACTTACCAAACGATGGAATAGTATCAAAATCTGTTACCAAACAAATGCCCTTCATTCTTTTCGATTCTGAAGCAGATGTTTCCAAAGCTATTATGGACATTGCGTCGAGATATGCAAATCATTCATTTGGGGGAGAATTGACTTTGCAAAGAAGCCATTTCCTCCGAAATATGAAGAGATATTTTCTTGGAAAGTAGGTCTCCTTTCATGGATATCGTAAAAGTGCTGATAGTGGATGATTCTGCGTTTATGAGAAAGTTAATTTCAGAGTTTTTAACAGAAGATAGCAGAGTTGAAGTCATCGGGACTGCCAGGAATGGAAGAGATGCTTTAGATAAAATAAAGGCTTTAAAACCCGATGTCGTGACTTTGGATGTAGAAATGCCGGTTATGGACGGATTGGAAGCATTAAACCGGATCATGAATGAATGTCCAACCGCTGTAGTCATGTTATCGAGCACAACGAAAGAAGGAACGGAAAATACATTTGCTGCCATGGACAGTGGAGCCTTTGACTTTATGGCTAAACCAACAGGTGCCATTTCATTGGATTTACATAAAATTAAGACAGAACTCCTTGAAAAAGTTATGGCTGCCAGCAGGGCAAATGTTCACAAACTACAAAAAAATGCGTTGAATATGGAGATAAGCCCATCATTTTGGGAAAAATATAGTAAAATAGATTCAATAGTAACGACAAAAAAAAGAAAAAAATAATAAAACATGGTCCTATAGGAACGGGAAGATAATAGTCATTGGTACATCTACTGGAGGTCCAAAAGCGCTTCAGACCGTCTTGACAGAACTCCCACTAGATATTGATGCGTCCATACTCATTGTCCAGCACATGCCCCCCGGTTTTACAAAATCTTTGGCAACACGCCTGAATTCATTATGCAAGATTAAAGTGAAGGAAGCAGAAGAGGGTGAACTGATACAAAAAGGTGTCGCCTACATCGCACCTGGAGGTTTTCACTTAAAAGTGAAAAAAGTCGGAATGAGCTTGGCAGTCCTTTTGGATCAATCCGAATTGCGAAATGGACATCGGCCGTCGGTTGATGTGCTATTTGAATCGGTAAGTGAAATGAAGGATCTTGCGAAAATAGCCGTTATCATGACCGGGATGGGCATGGATGGGGCGGCGGGGCTTATTAAGCTGAAGCAAAGGGGTCCTTTAAAAGCTATAGCCGAATCACAGGAGAAATCAATCATTTTTGGTATGCCGAAAGCGGCAATTAAAACCAATTTAATAGATTGCATAGAGGATGTAGAAAAAATAGCTAAAACGATAATAAGCTTTTGTTAACATATGGAGGTGGAGTTTGTATGGATATGAACCAGTATCTAGAGGTATTTATAGAGGAAAGTAAAGAACATCTTCAAACGTGCAGCGAACAGTTGCTGGTACTCGAAAAGAACCCGGAAGACCTCTCGATTGTGAACGAAATCTTTCGTTCAGCCCATACCCTAAAAGGGATGTCGGCAACTATGGGATATGAGGACTTAGCTAATTTAACTCATAAAATGGAGAATGTTTTGGATGCGATCCGAAACAGTCAAATCATCCTTACACCTGAATTGTTTGATGTGATATTTTTAGCGGTTGATGATTTAGAAGCGATGGTCATGTCCATTGCTGAAGGTGGAGATGGAAAGAGAGATGTGAAGAGGGTTGTTCGGCAGCTGGAATTGATTGGAAAAGGAGAGTCGCTGGTTTCTTCATCCAGTGCAGAGATTGCAGCAGCTTCTGTCGTTCTTGAAAAGGAGGAAATGACTGCGGGACAGTATGATGAATTTGAATGGACAGTGCTTCAGCAGTCCAAAGATCAAGGCTTCAACAGCTTTGAAATTTCGATAGCTTTGCGTGAAGACTGTCTTTTAAAAGCTGCCCGGGTATTTATGGTATTTGAGGTGCTTGAAAAATCAGGTGAAATAATCAAGTCACACCCACCTGTTGAAGTTTTGGAAGAAGAGCAGTTCGATCAGCAATTTACAGTCACGATGGTATCAAAAGAATCGAGTGAAGAGATAAAGAAAAAAATCATGAAGGTTTCAGAAGTGGGTCACGTTGTTATAAATGACATTGATTTTGAAGGCTTGCGACATACCGCCAATGCTAAAGAGGATAAAGTTGCTGAAGTTCAGGAACAAGAGACAACCAATGCAAAGCTCCCAACTGATAATAATGAGAAGAAAAAACAGGCATCCTTTAAGTCGGAATCAAGCAAGACCATTCGGGTGAACATTGAGCGGCTTGATATATTAATGAATTTATTCGAGGAACTTGTAATCGATAGAGGCAGGCTTGATCAAATTTCTAGTGATTTGGATAATCAAGAATTGCATGAAACAGTTGAAAGAATGTCCCGTATAACAAGTGATTTACAAACAATCGTATTGAATATGCGGATGGTTCCCGTGGAAACGGTATTCAATCGTTTTCCTAAAATGGTTCGTCAATTAGCAAGGGATTTAAACAAGAAAGTCGATTTGGAAATCATCGGAGCTGAAACGGAACTTGATCGTACAGTCATTGATGAAATCGGTGACCCTCTCGTCCATTTATTAAGAAACGCCATGGACCATGGAGTTGAAACGCCTGAAGAACGGTTGGCGAAAGGGAAGAATGAAGAAGGTAAAATCCTATTAAAAGCATATCACAGCGGCAATCATGTCTTCATTGAATTCGATGATGATGGTGCAGGCATCAATAAAGAGCGAGTCTTGAACAAGGCGCTTTCCAATGGGATATTAACTAAGGAAACTGCTGCCACTCTAACGGATAAGCAAATCTATGAATTGATATTCGCTTCTGGTTTCTCAACAGCGGAAACCATTTCGGATGTATCGGGGCGCGGTGTGGGTCTGGATGTAGTTAAAAATACTATTGAGTCTCTCGGTGGATCTGTCACGATTGATTCCAGGGAGAACGAAGGGTCCATTTTCCTTATTCAGCTTCCACTTACATTGTCTATTATTTCTGTCATGCTGGTTGCAATCCAAAACGAAAAATATGCCATACCGCTTTCATCCATTATAGAAACAGCGATCATAAAAAAAGAAGATATCATGAATGCCCATAATCAACAAGTTATTGACTTCAGGGGGAAGGTGCTGCCACTTCTGTTCCTGAAAGATATTTTTGAAGTGCCTATCAGTCAGGAAGAAGAAGAGTTTCTCTCTGTGGTCATTGTAAGAAAAGGAGATAAATTAGCTGGGTTAGTCGTTGATTCATTTATCGGGCAGCTGGAAATTGTATTGAAATCACTGGGGAATTATTTAACAAGTGCATTTGCAATATCGGGGGCAACGATTCTTGGAGATGGACAAGTTGCTTTAATCATAGATTGCAACACATTGATTCATTGAATGATAGATGAAGAGGGCAAGGTAATGGGACGTTTGCTCGCCCGTGCCGCATTCAGGTTCTCATTAAGGTTATACCTGTCATCATGAAGTTTTTTTAGAGGAGGTGAACGGATGTCGCAGGATATGAAAGTAATCGTTTTTCAAATTAAGGATAAAGAATATGCCATTCCGGTGGAAAAGGTCAGCGGTATCGAAAAGCTTCTGCATATTACCAGAGTTCCAAAGGCTGTTCAGTTTGTTAAGGGAGTCATAAATTTAAGGGGTGTTATCACTCCAATCATTGATTTACGGGTACGTTTTGGTTTCGAAGTGGTGGCTTATGATGAATCAACAAGGATCATCATCGTCATTTTGGATGATATGGAAGTTGGGTTGATAGTGGACTCTGCCAATGATGTTTTGGATATTCCGGTGGATAGTATCGAGCCGCAGCCTGAAGTTGTGGGACATTTAGCTTCAGAATACATAAGCGGAGTGGCTAAAATTGAAAAGCGTCTGCTCGTCCTGATTAATTTGGAAAAGGCTTTAAGTCTAGAAGTGACTGAAAATATGTTAAAAGAAGGATAATCACATGTCGTTCATTGAGAAAATCAATCCTCTTCAACTCGATATTTTGAAGGAAATTGGCAATATAGGTGCAGGCAACGCAGCAACGGCTCTTTCTGCCATCCTTAATAGGAAAATTGATATGAATGTTCCAAATGCTCGGGTCGTTTCCTTTGATGAAATGATGGAAATGGCTGGCGGGGCCGATCACGTCGTTGCCAGCGTTTTCCTTAGAATAGAAGGAGATGCTTCCGGGAGTATGTTTTTTATCCTTTCGCTTCAAGTAGCTGAATACTTGATTCGTCAAATGACTGGTGATGGAACCTTTTTGATAGATTCCACACCCTATACCGAATTGGCACTCTCCTGCCTTTTGGAATTAGGGAATATTTTATCTGGATCCTATCTTTCTTCACTTTCTGATTTCACTCGATTGAATATCTATCCATCCGTACCGTCATTGAGCATTGATATGGTAGGGGCCACAATCAGTTATGGTTTATTGGAATTATCTCAAGTAAGTGACGCAGCCATTGTCATTGATACTGTACTTGAAAAAGATCAGCATTTTGCTGAATCCATTGACGGTCATTTCTTTCTTTTACCTGATCCCGGATTTTTTGATACCATTTTTTCCGCTTTAGGAGTGTCACTTAATGACTGAATTGATAAAGGTCAAGGTTGTGAAGGTTGGAATAGCGGATATGAATATTATAAAACCTCCATATTCGATTCGCACTTCAGGGCTGGGGTCATGTGTTGGTGTTGTAGTATATGACCAAAAAAAGGGGATTGCCGGTTTGGCTCACATTATGCTGCCTGACTCTTCACTCGCTAAATCAGGACAGATCAACGCTGCCAAATTTGCTGATACGGCGATAAAGGAATTAGTGCAGCTTTTAGTAAATGAAGGAGCAAGAATTCGATTCCTAAAAGCGAAGTTGGCTGGTGGTGCGCAAATGTTTCAATTTGCTTCAGGAGGAGATTTAATGAGAATAGGACCCCGAAATGTGGATGCTGTCCGGAAAGAGTTATCTGACTTGCGCATTCAAGTCGTTGCAGAAGATTTAGGCGGTAATAGCGGGAGAACGATCGAGTTCAATTTGAACGATTGTTTACTGAATATACGGACCGCTAATAAAGGGACAAAAAACATATAGTAACGATTAGGCTTTACTTAAAAAGAACAGCTGAAAATATGACAGGACACTTGCAATCAAATTATTGTTGCATTTATGGCCTTTAAGAGCAATTTTGATCACATGACGTTTATAATGTAAGGAGGATGTCCAATGTCTCGTCTGACCATCGAAGAAGAGCAGATATATTGGAAAAATTGGGTTGATTGCAGGGATCCGCAAGCCGGGGACATTTTAGTTAAGAAATACACCCCTCTCGTATCGTATCATGTTCAACGCATTTCAGTAAGCCTTCCTAAAAATGTGAGCCGGGATGATATAAGGAGTTTAGGGATGATGGGATTATTCGATGCCCTGGCACGTTTTGATACGAAGCGTGACCTGAAATTTGATACATATGCTTCATTTAGAATTCGTGGTGCTATTTTAGATGGATTAAGAAAAGAGGATTGGCTTCCACGGAGTGCAAGAGATAAAGCCAAGAAAATTGAATCTGCAATAGAAAAGCTAGAACAGCGATATATGAGAAACCTTTCTCCAAACGAGATTGCTGCGGAATTGAATATTCCGGAAGATGAAGTATATGCTGCGTTAAATGGGAATTTCTTTGCCAATGTACTTTCGATGGATGAAAATCCCCAAGAACAAGACGACAAAGAAAGCACGAATTTTCATATTAAAGATGAAAAGGCGGATTTACCTGAGGAACATGTTTTAAGGGAAGAACTGAATGTGGAATTAGCCAAAGTCATAGAAACGCTTAATGAAAAAGAACAGTTGGTTTTACAACTTTTTTATAAAGAAGAACTGACATTAACCGAAATCGGACAAGTGATGAGCCTATCTACGTCTCGGATATCCCAGATTCACTCGAAAGCGATATATAAATTAAGAAACTCGATGCAAAATTAAAAGAATTAATCATATTTTGTTTGAAAAGGGAATGGAGCCAGAGATGCATCCAGTTGATCATAGATCCGGTTGAACGAAAAATGCCTTCTTTAAAGTCAGGGGCAGCCTGAAAGGACTTAGGAACCCATCACTTCAATAAATGTTTCGAAATCACAGAATTTCGAACTGAACTTGGTCACGAAGAGCAGTTCAAGTGTCCCTTACTCCATTGTAAGGTAATCATAAATATTATTAAGAAGTCCAATGAGAACTCACTTTCAGCTCGGTTTTGTCTGGTTATTGGAAATGGAAAGGCGGTTTCCATATGAGTTTAAAAGCGATTGAGATGCAAATTGCAATCCCACGAACACAGGATGCAGGGAAAATCCAAGAGCAAAATCAACAAAAGAAGTTAATCCAACAAGATCATGCTGCCCATCAAGTCCAAAAGGATTCAGAACGAAAACAAAGGACCGTTGTAGGTGAAGAACGAAAGCTTCCGGCCCATTTTTATGAAAAGGCTCTTTTCGTAAAGATTGTTGTTTTTAAAACGAAACTATTTAAGGTTGATTGGAGCGGAAGTGCGAGACTC